>JBGTIG010000243.1:0-9649 GCA_041745755.1 Lysobacterales bacterium | reverse complement strand
CCGCGCTGCCCCTGATCGCGGGCTACCGTCTGCAACGGCGGCTGGGATCGGGCGGAATGGCCGAGGTTTTCCTGGCGGAGCAGATCTCGCTCAGCCGCCAGGTCGCGATAAAGGTGCTGACCACGGTTCGCGAATCATCCGCCGATCTTTCCGTTCGCTTCGAGCGTGAAGCGCGCACCATCGCGCGACTCGAACATCCCGATATCGTCGGCATCTACGACGTCGGTCGCACGGGCGACGGCCGCCTGTATTACGCGATGCCGCATCTGCCGAAGGGAGATCTTTCGCAGCGTGATCTGCGCGGCCGTCCGCAGGAGCTGCTGGCGGTCCTGCGGCATGTCTGTCACGCCATCGAGTACGCGCACTCGCAAGGCGTGGTGCATCGCGACATCAAACCCGAGAACATCCTCTTCGATGCATCCGACAATCCCCGACTGGCGGATTTCGGCATTGCCATCTCGTCCGAACATGATCAGCGGATGACCATGGAGGGCCGCACGCTTGGATCAAGCGGGTACATGAGCCCGGAACAGGCGCGGGGCCTGCGCCTCGATGGCCGCGCGGATCTGTATTCGCTCGGAGTGGTGCTGTTCGAGCTGCTGACCGGTGACGTGCCGTTCCACGGTCCGGATTCCCTGTCCGTCGCGCTCAAGCACACGCAGGACCCCATTCCCAGGCTCGGCACCGGACTCAGGCACTGGCAGCCGGTGATCGACAAGGCGCTGGCGAAGCAGCCGGCGCAACGCTTCCAGACCGCGCGGGAGATGTTGCTCGCGATCGAGGAAGCCGCGCAATCCGAACGCGCCGCGAACACGACCGACATGTACGCCGTTGCACCCGCGCGGCGAGGGTGGCGCGGATCGCAGTCCCTGCCGGTCACCATCGGAGCGTCGATCGCCTTGCTGGGCTCGATGGGTTGGCTGGCGTGGACGCTGCTGCGGGGCATGCCGGACGAGGCTCCGGACTATTTCGTCGCCTCCGCGCCGGCTGCGGCGGAGGTGGCGCCACAGGTACCCCGGGAGGAGGATACGGCGCTGGTGGTGAAAGGCGCCGCGCTTTCCGACGAGGAGCGCGAGCGACTCCTCGCCGAAGCGCTCGGCCTGATCCAGCAGGAACGATTGTTCCAGCCCGATGCAGGCAACGCTGCCGCGAAATTGCGCACACTGGTGGCCGACAAGGACGCAGATCCGGGTGTCGAGGCCGCCATCGCACAGCTGCTTTCGGTCGTAGCGACACGGCTCGATACCGCTGCGGCTGCCGCGGAGTGGAGCGAGGCGGCGGAACTCTTCGTCGCTGCGGATGCGTTCGCGACCGACACGGGAAACGAAAACGCACCGGCCTGGCAGCAACTGGAATCGCAGCTGGTCGCCGCAGTCGCAGCGCCGCTCGAGGTGGCGCTGGCGGCGGAGGACAAGGCCGCGTTACCGCCACTGCGTGCGGTGGTCGCGGCGCTGGGCGAGCGTCACGGAGAATTGCAGCGCATGTTCGACCGCATCTCGGTATTTCCCGACGCCGGCGAGTCCATGCGCGATACCGGCGGGCCCGAGCTCGTGTACGTACCTGCCCGCTCGGGGGAGTCGCAGATCGAAGCCGGGTTCGCGATGATGCGCGACGAGGTGACCGTGGGCGAGTTCGATGCTTTCGTGCGGGCTACCTCGCGACCCCCCTCGGTTTGCAAGGGTGAAACCGGGCTGCGCTCGATCCTCGCGCGCGCAGACTGGCGCAAACCGGGATTCGAGCAGGACTCGCGCCATCCCGTGGTGTGCGTGAGCTACAACGACGCGGTGGCGTTCGCCAACTGGCTCTCCGCGCGGGTGCGCTCCCGCTATCGCCTGCCGACGGCGGCGGAGTGGAAGCACGCCGCGACCACGCTCGCGGCGTCGGGAACCGTGTGCGTCGACGGAAATGTGCTGGATTCGGGCTCACTCGGCAAGACGATCTTCTCCGGAAAAGCGCGCACCGCGCATACCTGCAGCGACGCCGCACGCTTCACGGCACCCGTCGGCGCGTACGCGCAATCCGCGTTGGGACTGCGCGACCTCGGTGGCAACGTCGCCGAGTGGACGGCGTCCTGCGCGGGAGGGGGTGAAGGGAGCGGCGAATCCTGCGCAAGGCGTGTCGCGATCGGGCGCTCTTTTCGCAGCGGTACCGCAGAATCTCCGGTCGACCACTCCACCGCGCAGGAAAGCGCGGCGGGCGCGGTAAGCACCGGTTTTCGACTGGTACGGGAGGTCGGCGTCCGCTAGCGCATTCGTGCCGAGCAAGCTCGGCACCTACGGAAAGCGAGTGCCCCCGTAGCAGCGCAGCTTGCTGCGCTCGGCACCTGCGGCACCCAGGGCACCTGCGAGCGCCCCGGGGGGGCCGCGAAGACGATGGTCGCAGGACGCTTGTGCGAAGATCGCGATTCCGTGAAGCACGACGGCGGGGACGTGACGCATGGTCAGCGATCGCAGTCAGCGGTTGTTCGTGGTCCTTTGCGCGGTCTTTCTCGCGCATGCGCTGCTGGCCGAGTTCGTGGGCGTCAAGATCTTCGCGCTCGAGCCGACGCTGGGACTGCGCACGTTCGACTGGCATTTGTTCGGCCAGCGCGGAACGCTCGACTTCACCGCAGGTGTGCTGCTCTGGCCTGCGGTGTTCGTGTTGACCGATGTCATCAACGAATACTTCGGGCGCCGCGGCGTGCGCTTCATTTCGTGGGTGACCGCGCTGCTGATCGTGTACGCGTTCGCCTTCGCCTGGATCGCCATCCAGCTCGCGCCAGCCGGCTGGTGGGTCGGTGCGATGTCCGCGCGCGGGGTGCCCGACCAGCAGGCCGCCTATGCCGTGATCTTCGGCCAGGGGATGTGGACGATCGGCGGTTCGCTGGTGGCCTTCCTGCTGGGTCAATTCCTCGATGTTTCCATCTTCCACCGCATCCGGCGCCTCACCGGCGAACGCAAGCTCTGGTTGCGGGCGACGGTGTCGACGCTGTTCTCGCAGCTCGTCGACAGTTTCCTGGTGCTGTACGTCGCGTTCGTACTCGGACCGCAACAGTGGTCGATGCAGCGGCTCTACGCCATCGGCAGCGTCAACTACACCTACAAGGTGCTCGCCGCCATCGCGCTCATTCCGGTGATCTACCTGCTGCACGGCCTCATCGAACGATGGCTGGGTCGCGGCACGGCCAATCGCATGAAGCTCGAAGCGGCCCGCGCATAAATCGGCGCCGCGCCGCTGCGGTCATTCACGATGACTTCTGGCCCATGCCGCGCATCGCCGCGCGCGCGAGCCTGCATGCGTCGCCACGCCTCCGGAAGGATGACCATGTCCACTTTCTCGCGGACCACCATTTTCCTCGCCACGTCCCTCGCCCTGGCACTCTCCGGCTGCGCCAGCGACCCGGCGACCACGTCGGCAGCTCCCGGCCCCGGCGACAAGGCGATGGTGGGCACCGATGGCGCGGCGGCCCCGGCGGACGCGAAAGTCGAAAGGCTGAACGCCCTGTACGAGCAGTACTGGGAAGAGAACCTCCTGCGCAATCCCATCTCGGCAACCTTCCAGGGCGATCCGCGCTACAACGACCAGTGGCCGAACACGCTGTCGCAGGCTTATCGCGACGAGACGCACGCGTTCAACACGCGCTGGCTCGAATCGGTTCGGGCAGTGGGATCGGAAGGCCTGGAAGGCCAGGACCTCCTCAGCTACGAGATCTTCGTACGCGACCTCCAGAAATCGCTCGATGGCGAGCGTTTTCCCGGCTGGATGCAGCCCGTCAACCAGTTCGGCAGCCTGACGACGCTGGCCGTGCAGTTCGGTTCCGGCACCGGCGCGCAGCCGTTCAAGACGGTCGAGGACTACGACAACTGGCTGGCGCGCGGTGCCCGCTTTCCGGTACTGGTCGACCAGGCGATCGCCAACATGCGCGAAGGCGTGGCGGCCAAGGTGGTGCAACCGCGCGCCCTGATGGTCAAGGTACTGCCGCAACTCGACGACGTGATCAAGCCGCGTCCCGAGGATACGTTGTTCTGGATGCCGATCGCGAACATGCCCGCGTCGTTCAGCGACGCCGAGAAGGCGCGATTGACGAGCGGATACCGCGACATGATCGCAACCGAAATCCTGCCGGCGCTCCGGCGCCTGCGCGCCTACGTGGCGGATGAGTATCTGGCGCAGGCGCGGCAGTCTGCGGGGCTCGATGCGCTGCCGGACGGCCGGGACTGGTACGCGTTCAATGCGGCCAACTACACGACCACGGACATGACCCCGGCCGCGATCCACCAGCTCGGCCTCGAGGAGGTGCAGCGCATCCACGGCGAGATCCGCGGCGTCATGCGGGAAGTCGGATTCAAGGGTTCCCTGCAGGAATTCTTCCAGTTCATGCAGAACGACCCGCGCTTTTCCTTTGCGGACGAGCCGGCGCTGCTTGCGCACTATCGAGGCCTCGAGGAAAAGATCAATCGCAGGATTCCCGAGCAGTTCTCGCTCATCCCGAAAGCGGGGTTCGAGATTCGCCCGGTCGAGGCGTTCCGTGCGCGGTCCGCCGCCGGCGGTTCGTACCAGCGACCGAGCGAAGACGGCACGCGCCCCGGCATCTTCTACGTCAACACATTCGATCTGCCAACGCGCAAGACCTGGGATGCCGAAGATCTGTATCTGCACGAGGCGATTCCCGGCCATCACTTCCAGCTCGCCTTGCAGCAGGAGTTGACGGATCTGCCGAAGTTCCGCCGGTTCGGTGGCGAGACCGCGTTCTCGGAAGGCTGGGGCCTGTATGCGGAATCGCTCGGACGCGATCTCGGCGCCTACACCGATCCCTACAGCTACTTCGGTTATCTGCAGAACGAGCTCTGGCGCGCGATCCGGCTGGTCGTCGACACCGGGCTGCACAGCAAGAACTGGACGCGCGAGCAGGTGATTGCCTACATGCTCGAGAACTCGGCGGAAAGCGAGACGCAGGCGACCGCGGAAGCCGAACGCTACATGGCCATTCCCGGGCAGGCGCTCGCCTACAAGATTGGCGAGCTCAAGATCAAGGAACTGCGCAAGCGCGCCGAAACAGCGCTCGGCGATCGCTTCGACATCCGCGAGTTCCATGCGGAAGTCCTGCGCGATGGCTCCGTTCCGCTCGAAGTGCTCGAAGACAAGATCGACCGCTGGATCGCCGCGCGCAAAGCGTAGGGAACCTCTGAACAACATGATTCCGTTCGTGGTGAGCTTGTCGAACCATGAGCGGAATCAACGACCTGCAAAGAGGCCTCCGGCGCTGTTTGAGCTTGATCAGAAACTCCCTAGAAACGAAGTGCCGCATCACAAATGACGGGAGCGATGCGCAGCTTCCGCGCAGGCGTTCGCACACGCGTGTGGTTTCCAGAAGTCCGTTTGCCACCCTCGCCGATCGTTTCGCTGCCTTGGCAAGGTCTTCGCCGCAATCGCAGACGCAGGTTCCGCTCGCGCATGTGAAGCAGTTGCAGCCGCGTCCATAGCCGCTGTCGCTGTCGCGATCGCACCCGCTGCCGCAACCGCAGTCACAGGCAGTGCCAACACGGCTGGAACTTGTCCCCGCCTGCCGCAGTCGATCCCCGGATGCACGCAGGCGCCATCGACAATCAACAAAAGATCGAACCGGCGCGTGTTCTCGCATTTGTGCTGGTGGCGATCGGTCACGTCGCGCTGCTGATCGTGCTGCAGCTGGCCATGCAACCCCGCGCCGACTTCGCCGACGACGGCGTGCGTTTCGATACGGTCCTGCAGGCGGATTTCGTCCGCGTTGCGCCGCCGGCGCGGCCGCCGCCCGAAAGCCTCCCGCCCCCACCGCCACCGATCCCGACCCCGACCCGGCGAGGAATCGGACGCCGGCCGGCGGATACGGCAGCGCTGGCGCCAGCACCCCGCGAGCCGCCCGCTTCCAGCGTCCCGTCGACGGCCGCCGTATTCCTCGACGACGACACGCGGGGTCCAGAGCTTGATCTGTCCGCCCTGCCCCGCTCGCCTGTGAGCGATGTGTTCGTTCCCCGGGAACGCAGCCCGTCCCCGGAATTCCGACCCTTCGGGAAAGCACCTCAGCCTTCCTCGAACCATTCAACAATGGGCACCCGCCTGCCCGGACGGGTCTCGGCGATGCAAGCCTACTGGGCGGTGCCCGAGGGCGAGAATCTGCAGGGAAGGCTGGGGCGCAAGGTGCCGATCCTCGGCCTCGTGCTGCGCGCAACGGGTGCCATCGGCGCACCCCGCTGCCCGCCGAAATCGGAGCACCCGGATTGCCTCAAGCTGCTCATCGACAACGAGTGAGGCCGCGCCTCCGCATCCAGGGCGTGGGACGTGGGTCGCTCTGCGGGCGGCAAATGGATCGCGCTTCGTCGACGCCGTTCCTTGCACCTGCACGCGTGCGGGTAATATGGTCCCGACTCTGTCGATTGATCCGGTTTCAACACTTCACGTGGGGGGAGTTCGCCATGTCTTGCAGGCTTTCGCGCTGGGCGACCGGTGCTGCGTTGGTATTCGTTTTCATGTTGCTTGTGGCCCCGGGGGCCGAGGCGCAGGTCGAGGGCGGCCCTGTGGTCACCATCGACCAGGACCTCGGCGTCGACCAGCGCATCGTCTACAAGGAGCTGACACGCTTCGGTGTCTGGGACGACCGCAATTACCAGCTTCGCCTCGAGGATCTGGCGGTGCTGCCCGCCGATGACCAGTACCTGGTGCGGGTGCCCGCATGGTTCAAGATCCAGAAGCGGCGCGAGATGATCGCCGAGGGATTCCCTTTGATGGATCTCTATCCGCGGGAGATGGGCAAGGAGTTTGAGTTCCGCTTCGGAGGTCCCATCCAGAACGGCGTGCTGCAGCGCCGCGGCCTCGGCATCTATCGTTTTCCGGACCCCGCCAATCCGCCGCCGCCCATCCCCTTCGCGACCGACCCCTTGCCGCACGCCGTGCCGATCGAGGGCGAAGGTCCGTTCGACGGCGTCGCCAGCGACAACGAGACCAGTATCGAATTCCATCCGACCGATCCTCAGATCGCGATCGCGGGCTCCAACGGCACCGGTGGGCAGCGCCAGAGTTTCACGACAGATGGCGGGGTCACCTGGATGTCGGCCGGTGCGCTGCCGAGTTCGTGCTGCGATCCGGCGATGGACTGGTCGCCGGATGGATCGATCGCCTACGCGGCCACGCTCGGTAATGCCACGGGCGGTGGTGGCGGATTCAGAACTGAGATCTACCGTTCCACGAACAACGGTCAGACCTGGAGTTCGCCCGTCAACGTGTCGACCGCCAGCTCCGACAAAGAGTTCGTACACGTCGACAAGTCCCCCACATCACCGTTTCTGGGGCGCGTGTACGTAACCTGGCATCAGGGCAACGTGATGTGTTTCGCGCGCTCGACGCAGACGACGCCTGCGCTGACCTTCGCCCCGACACAGTGCTTCCCGGCCGAGGAACGGGGTATCGGCAGCGACATCACAACCGATTCGCAAGGCAATATCTACTATGTCTATCCGAGCCTGACGACGGGTTCGACGGAAATCCGGGTGCTTAGATCGACCGACGGCGGCGTGACTTTCCTGCCCAGCGTCGCCGCCTACGATCTCTGGGGCCGTTTCGACTTCCCCATTCCTTCGATGGAAACGCGGGAAGCCTTCACGTACGTGGCCACCGATGTCGATCGCAGCGGGGGCGCGCGCGATGGCCGCGTCTACATCGCGCTCACCGACACCCACCCCAGCAGTCCCGCGGGCGGCACCGGCACCGCCGCACAGAACCATGGCTGGGTACAGGTTGCCTATTCGGATGACCAGGGAGCGACGTGGACCACGGCGACCACGCCGCACGCTGTTTCCGATATCGCAACGGTCGATCGATACCATCCCTGGCTCGATGTCGACGATCAGGGCATCGTGCATATCGGCTTCTACGATACCCGGCACTCCGCCAATCGCACGGGCGTCGACTGGTACTACGTCTTTTCGGCCGACGGTGGCTCGACCTGGGTCGAGGAAACCCGCGTATCGGCGTTGACTTCGCAGAACATCACCGACGGACAGGAATGGGGTGATTACAACGGACTTTCCGTGTCGCAGGGCGGCAGCGGAACCGTCGTGGGCATGACCTGGACGGACAACCGCATCCCGCCACCCGGACCGAATCCGCTGCAGCGGTCCTTCATCGGCCGGGTCACGAATGTCGGCGCAGGACCCACGTTCCTCGTCGCTGCGAGCGGAACGCTCACGCAGTCCGTCTGTACCTTGCAGCCGGGTCCGGCCGCCGGAACCCTGTTCGCCAATTCGTTCGAGTTCGGCGGAAGTGTGCTCGCGGCCGTGACGCTCAATGTCAGCGCGTTGAACGGTTTCACCTCGACCGTCAACTTCAGTTTCAATCCGGCTTTGCCGACTGGCTTCGAGGGCACTTTCTCGCCGCCGAGCCTGACTCCCCCCGGATCCAGTGTCGCCACCATCGGTGTCACTCCTGCCGCGGCGCCCGGGTCGTATGCGATTGGACTGCTGGCGACCGGAGGCACGGTCACGCGCCAGTCGACGATCAACGTCAATGTCTCGACTGCGCTGCCGGGTGCTCCTGCGCTGGTGGCACCGTCGAACAACGCAACCGGCACGAGCACGACGCCCACGTTGTCGTGGACCGTCACGCAGGGCAGCAGCAGCATCGTGGAAGTGGCGACCGACAACAGCTTCACGAATATCGTGTTCACGGGATCGGCCACTGCTGCGACCTCCATCGTCGTTGGTCCGGCTCTGCAGAACTTCACCCAGTATTTCTGGCGGGTGAGATCGACGAATACCTGCGGGACGGGCACCAATTCGCCGGTGTTCTCGTTCCGGACCGCATCACCGGCGGGACAGTGCGACCCCGGCGCGACGGCCAACACTGTGTTCTTCGACAACATCGAGAACGGCGACAACGGCTGGGTGGCCACTGCAGGAACCGGGTCCCAGAATTGGGCGCGCAGCACGGCCCGTCCGTTCAGTCCGGCCAACGCATGGCTCGCCGTCGACGTGGAGACGACATCGGATCAGCGTCTCGCATCACCCCCGATCGTTCTGCCGTCGGGCGAGAACCCCTTGACCCTTCGCTTCCAGCAGGACCGCACGCTGGAACCCCGCTCGGGCGGCGGATGCTGGGACGGCGGTTTTGTGGAGGTTTCGGCCGACAACGGCGGGTCATGGACCCAGGCAACGCCGGCCCAGGTGCTGCAACCACCGTACACGGGAACTCTCGGGGCCGGCCCCGCAAGTGGACAACAGGCATGGTGCGGCACGGTTCCCTATGCCATGTCGCTCATCGACCTCAGCAGTTACGCCGGGCAAACGGTACGACTGCGATTCCGGGTCAGCACGGACAGTTCGGTCGGTTTCGAGCCGCACGGCTGGTACATCGACGATGTGCGCGTGCAGAGCTGCCCGAGTCCCTGAGTCGGGAAGCTGCGGCAAACGTGAAAAATAGGGGCCTTCGGGCCCCTGGTCTTTTGTCGTTGCGGCCGCGGGCACCAGTCCTCGGGAACATTGGGTTGAGGTCTGCCGCCTTTCGATGCGCGATCACGCCGTCTGCACGGCCCTCCTCTGCGCTCCTCCGTACAATCGCGAGGTACCCCTTCGAGGAGAAACGTGATGAGCCTTCGGAATTCGCTCGCAATGCTGTCGATCGGCGCTGCGATGGCAGGCTC
>JBGTIG010000242.1:0-7502 GCA_041745755.1 Lysobacterales bacterium | reverse complement strand
TATTGCGGTTCGCGCCAGTCGGCACACTGGTCAAGATCGTCGCGGCCCTCGAAACCACCCTGCTGATTGTCGCCGCCGTGCTCTGGTTCGGGCGTTGAAGCGGCAACCGGAGGATTCGCCCGCGTGGACCTGAAGAGTGGCTATCCCTTCTGGGCCATCACGAACGGGCTGTTGGAGGCTTTCCCCCCGCTGAGGCAGGATCACCACTGCGATGTCGCGGTGGTGGGCGGCGGCATCACCGGCGCCCTGATCGCGCACGAGCTGGCCACCCACGGTCACTCAGTGTGCGTGCTCGAACAGCGCGACGTCGGCTGGGGCAGCACGGCAGCCAGCACGGCCCTTTTGCAGTACGAGATCGACACGCACATGACCGAACTCGCGAAGCAGTATGGCGAGGCGGACGCCGTCCTCGCCTACCGGGCCTGCGCAGCAGCGATCCCGATGATCCGGAACATCTCACGGTCGATTCGGGACGTCGATTTCGCGCCGATGAAGAGCCTCTATTTCGCCAGCAAGACGGGGCACGCAAAGGATCTGCGCGACGAGTTCGAGCTGCGCGAAAAGCATGACTTTGCAGTCGAGTGGCTGGAATCCGGGGAAGTCCTGTCGCGATTCGGCATCGAAGCGCCGGCCGCGATCCTGAGCCGGCAGGCCGCGCGCGTCGATCCCTACCGGTTGGCGTCGAAATTGTTCAAGAGACTCGAGCAAGGCGGCGGGCACGTATTCGATCGCACGCGCGTCGCGCGCATGGAGCCGGGGCCGCGCGGCGTGAAGCTCACCGCGGAAAGCGGCTGCGTCGTAAGTGCGAAGCATGTCGTGCTGGCGGGCGGCTACGAGACGCAGCAGTGGCTAGACGAGTCGGTGGCGAAGAACCGCAGCAGCTACGCGTGCATCTCGGATCCGATCGATGCGCAGGCACTCGGCGTTTTTCGCGATCACATGGTCTGGGAGTCGGCGCGACCGTACCTGTACTTCCGCTCCACCGGCGACGGTCGCCTCCTCGTCGGTGGCGAGGACGACGCGGTGGACGTGCCCGCCAAGCGCGACGCCCTGGTCGGGCGCAAAGCCGCCAAGCTCGCCAAGCGCGTTCGCGAACTGTTGCCGCAACTCCCCATGGAGCCGGTCTTCGCGTGGGCGGGGACGTTTGCGGAAACGGAAGACGGACTACCGTTCTTCGGGCCGCATGAGCAACACGGCCCGCGCGTGCATTTCGCCCTGGCCTACGGTGGCAACGGCATCACCTACAGCGCGCTCGGCGCGGGACTTCTGCGCGCGAATATCGAACGTCGCGCGCACCCGTTGCGCGAGATCTTTTCCTTTGCGCGCCTCAAGCGCGGCGGGCTTCTCCACCGCCTCGGCTTCTGATTCCTCCTGAGCCGTTCGTGCCGGTGATCCACCGCAAACCCCAGAGCCGTTCGTGGTGAGCCCGTCGAACCATGAACGGCGAACGCCGCAACCTCCAACGCCGTTCGTGTCCGTGCTCCGCCCCAACCCCCAAAAACCGTTCGTGTCTGCGCCCCACCGCAAACCCCAGAGCCGTTCGCGGTGACACTGAGCAAGACGAAGGGTCGAACCATGAGCGGCGAACGCCGCAAACTCCAAGGTCGTTCGTGCAAGTGCTCCGCCGCCAACTCCAACGTCCTTCGCGTCCGTGCTCCGCCGCAAACCTCAACAGCCGTTCGTGGTGACCCTGAGCCTGACGAAGGGTCGAACCATGAGCGGCGAACGCCGCCAACTCCAACGTCCTTCGCGTCCGTGCTCCGCCGCAATCTCAACAGCCGTTCGTGGTGACCCTGAGCCTGACGAAGGGTCGAACCATGAACGGCAATACGCCGCGAACTCAAAGGCCGTTCGTGTCAGTGCTCCGCCGCAAACTCAAGCGCCGTTCGTGGCAAGTCCCGCCGCAGACTTAACAGCCGTTCGTGGTGAGCTCGTCGAACCATGAGCGGCGATACGCCGCAAACTCAAGCGCTGTTCGTGTCAGTGCTCCGCCCCAAACTCAACAGCCGTTCGTGGTGATCCCGTCGAACCATGAACGGTGATACGGCGCAGCTCAACGGTGCGGCTGGAATCGTCGAACAGCGATGGCATCGCCTTAGCCCTGCGGCCCCATCATCGCGTCCATGCGCTCTTGCATCTCCGCCTCCGAAAGATCCTCCTTGTGGGTAGCGAGAGTCCAGAAGTGGCCGAAGGGGTCCGTAACCGAGCCCGTCCGGTCGCCGTAGAACTGGTCCTTGAGGGGTTGCGACACGGTCGCGCCCGCCTCGATCGCACGCTTGAACCACGCGTCGGCGTCGTCGACATAAAGTGCAATGCCACCGGTCGCCCCGCCGCGCGTGACGGGACTCAACTTGCCCATGTCCGGCCATTCGTCCGACAGCATGATCATGGAGTCGCCAATGCGGATCTCGGCGTGGGCGATCTGGTCGCCCGGCATGGTCAGGCGTAGCGTGACCTCCGCATCGAACGCCTTCTGGTAGAACTCGAGCGCTCGCGCGGCGCCCTTGACCGTGAGGTAGGGCGTGACCGTGCGGTAGCCATCGGGAACCGGTTTCGCTGCCATGTCTGCCTGCTCACAGAGTGCCGGGAAGCAAGCTTAGGGCACGACCGGTTACCAGCGCGTGGCACGCGCGTCGCCACCTGCCTGTCTTCCGGCGCCGCGCAATCAGCCCAGCCGGTTGTGTTCCAGCGGCCGCTCGCGATGCATGAGGATCCATTCCGCGTGTTCCTCCAGGGCCGCCTGTCCCAGCGCCTCCAGCACCTGATGCTGTACGGCGGGCAGGCGTGCCTTGGCCAGGCGTTTGGCGGCGCCGGCAAAAATGCGTGACATGAAGCGGTATTGCTTGATCAGTTCCTTGTCGGCGAGCTTGTGCGAGTACGCCTCGCGCACGCCGGCGAACAGCGCGGCGGCGCCCATGACAACCAGCAACGCCCGGCCCATGTCTTCCGTCAGGACGCTGTCCGCAACGAGCAGTATGAGGGCGCAGGCCAGACTCAGCATCAGGCTCAGTCGGCCGAGCACTTCGGTGTGGCGATATTTGCGCTCGCGCTCCGCCGAGCGCCGACGGAAATAGCCCAACTGGCCGGTGTCGCCGCCATCGCCCACCCAGTGATCAATGACCCAGCGGAGTCCGGACCCACCTGTGGCCGTTAGCGGTCTCTCACCCAGGTTGGCGACGCGCATGACATGGCGGATCCAGCCGAGTTCGACGTCCTGCTTCTGCAGGAAACTGTCGTAGGCAAATCCCACGCGATACGCGGCGGGCACTTCGGCGATGGTCCAGTAGCACTGCACACGCAGGCCCTCGGCCAGCACCCGGTAGTCGAGATAGCGCCGATGCCACTCGCGCCGCGATCCGATCCTCGCCAGGGCCACGGCCCCCGCGAACAATGCCAGCAAGGCAACGAGGTAGCCCCGCCAGGCGTCGAACTCGGAGTACAGGATGAACGCGAGTCCGGTCAGCACCGCGGACGTGTGCAGGAACAGGAGGCTATGGTGGACGCGGCGGCGGAAGTGCAGCGCCAGCCAGTCGGCGCGCACGTACAGGGCATCGATCGAGAGCGCGGACCGCGGCCAGTCGATGCCGGCATCCGCGGGCAGCAGCGAGCTGCCACCGGCGGCGATCGCCGCCGCGTATTTCTGCGCGTCGCCGTTGAATTCCCCCAGTTGCCGGAACATCCTCCGGTAGGTTTCCGGCAGCGGCCCCTCGCCCGGTGATTCGCCCGCGCAGGTCAGCCAGCGGGCGCGCAGGGGTTCGTCCAGGTGTCCGTTCTCGCGCTCGCGTGGGCACGCAATGTGGAACACGAGGTCGCTGTCGTCGTCCGCTAGCAGGTTCGGCGGCGCATCCGGATTGCCGAGGCACGACATGACACCGCGCAGGTGATACGTGACGACGTCGCTGGTGCCCCCGGCGGCGTCGCTGCGCCTGCCGTCCCAGAGCGCCAGCAGCACCTGGCAATGCGAGGAAACGTAGACGCCGAGTTGCGCGTACTGGCGGTCACGCGAAGAACCCGGCTCACGCACCGATTCCGGCGTGTCGCCCGCAGCGAGGGGAAGTTCGACGACCTCGGCGCTGGACAATAGCGCCTCGAACTCGAGCCGCGAGTCGGGCGACGTGAAATCCAGCGCGTATTCCGTCCTCGACAGGGGCAACACCGCGACCAGCGGAAGTCCGAGTTCAATCGCGCAGCGGGCGACGAGCCGGTCGCCGCCTTCGGCCAGCCCCGACATCACCGTGATCGGCAACTGCGGATGCTCGTCGCGCAGGCGTTGCAGGAACGCGCGCACGTCGCGCTCGAGCTGCGGCACGATCGCCGGCACGATGTCGCGGTGCGCGGTCACACCGACGATCAACCGGGCGCCGTCCTTGATCGGAGCGGCGCTAATCGGCTTCAGGAGCACGGCCCCCAGCGGTGTCTTGTGCCGAACATGAGGACGCTCCTGGCTTGGGTAACGCGGCCCACGCAGGCGCCGCGCCGGGGTATTGATCGAACCTAAGTTGGCACGTTGACGATCGTCGGATCGATGATCAGCACGGCGCCGGTCTGCAGGTCCTTCACGGTCACCGTGTACTTGAACGTCAGGCCGTCCGAGACCGGACTCGATTGCATGTGGAACACCACGCTGCCGGGGTGGACCACCGCCAGCTTGAACGGACTCGCGGCAGGTTCGAAGCCATAGGGATATTCGAAGCGGATGTCGAGGAACGCATACCGTTGGCTGTCCTGCAGAGTCAGCGCGACGGTGCCGCCGCCCTGCAGGCAAAGCGCAGCCATGCCGTTGTTCGACCCCAGGCTAACCGCGAAATCGACCACGCTTTTCGCCGAAGTTGCGGTCCTGAACTGTTTGGCGCTGATCTGGATCGGCACCTCGCCAGCGCCCGAGATTCGCACGCCTTGGCACTGACCGGAAGCGACGGATTGGGCCAGCGCCGAAGACGAGACGAAAGCTGCGAACGATAGCAATGTCAGAATCTTGCGAAACATGGAGCATTCTCCTTGGTGGGATGCGCGAAGCACGGAGTGCGCCGCCAAAGGCTACTCGGCCTTGTTCACTTTGGCACGTTCGAGACTGTCGGATCGCAGTCGAAGCTGCAGTTGGCCGTGGTATCTGACACGGTGATCTTGTAGTAGCCGCTTCCGGGCGAAGTGTCGGTGTCGTTGATGATGAGGCGGGTGGTGGTATTGGCCGCGGGGTAGGTCGACAGATTGCCCCCGGCGACACCGCTGAAGAGCACACCGGCGATCTGGTAGCGCGGGTCGCTGTTGAGATTGACGGTGATGGTCGAACCGCCATCTCCAACCGACTCATTGGTGTTGCCGTGCGTGTCGCTGCCGCCGCTGTACTGGTAACTGTAGACAGCGCCGTTGCTGGCGGTGGTGTCGGTGAAGCCGTCCGATCCATTGGACGCGAAGTTGCGGACGTCGAGGCTGACATCGGTGTTCGGCATGGTGTATGTCCTCGTGGGTAATGGCCATGTCAGGCGAGGCTAGTGATCGAACTTACCTTGGCACATTCGTGACTGTCGGATCGCAGTGGAAAGTGCAATCGGCCGTGGTGTCGGACACTGCGATGTTGTAGTAACCGCTCCCGGTCGAAGTGTCCTTGTCGGTGATGATGACACTGGTGGTGGAGTTGGGCACCGGCTCGGACGAGAGCTGATCTTCGATATCGCCGCTGATGATCACGCCCGAGATCTGGTAGCGCGCATCGCTGTGCAGGCTCACAGTAAAGGTACCGCTGTTACCGTCGGCAGTTTCGATCATGTTGCCCTTGCCGTCGGAACCGCCGCCGTACTGGTAACTGTAGACCGCTTTGTTGCTGGCGGTGGTGTCGGTGTATCCGTCCGATCCATTGGACGGGAAGTTGCGGACGTCAAGGCTGATGTCGGTGTTCGGCATGGTGGATCTCCTGGTGAGCGATGGCCTTTTTTTGGCCGGGTGGGTAGGGATGCGTTTGTAGGTTTCAAGGGTGTCGGTCAATCCGCGACGACGGCAGGAAGCGCGGGCCACGGCTGCAGCGGTATGTAGCCCGCCGCATCGAGGCGCTCAGCATGCGGCGCAGCTTCAGCGCTCTGACCGAGGAGGCGCAGCGCCCGCACCAGCGGATCGAGTCGCCCGAAGGCGAGCGGCACGGTCGCCTCGGCCAGCAGCAATTGTCGTGCTTCGGTCCACGAACGTCTTGCGGCTGCGACGCTGCCTTGCCGCTGAGCTACCTCGCCTTCAAGCAGCCGGATTCTGGCCAGCCACAGCCGCAAGTCTTCGTTCTGCTGGGCCTTCCATGCAGGCTCGATCAAGGCGTGCGCGGCAGACAGATACAGGCGTGCCGCTTCCAGTTCGCCCCGAGCCAGCGCGAGAGACGCCTGCTGGTTTCGCGCGCGGACCAGCCAGCTTAATACCCGTTCGTTCCTGGGTTCGGCACGATGCGCCTGGGTCAACAAGGAAACGGCTGCGTCGGCAGCTGGGCGCGCGATGTCCGCACTCTTCACGGTGTCCAGTTGTGCCTGCCACCATCGGCAGCTGCCGAGAGAGACTCGCACGGCATTGTTGGCAGGATCCTGTGTGAAAAGCTCCACGGCCAATGGTGTTGCGAACTCGATGCTGGTCCGCGCTTCCGAGAGCCGACCCCGCTGTACTTGCGCGTCAGCGAGCAAGAGTTGCGCATCGATCAACTCTTGCTTCCAGCGCACGTTCTTCGGATCCATTGCGTGATTGTGCGCCAGGCCGCGCGCTTCTTCTTGGAAGAATGCCTCTGCTTCCGCCAAACGACCCTGTCGCGACGCGAGGCTCCCCAGCCAGGACGCAGCGTTGGCGGCTTCGAAGCGCAGTCCAGAATCCGCGGGCCTTCGATTGACCCAAGTGCGATACAGGCTCAGCTGGGAGAGCATCGCGCTTTCCGCTTCGGCGTAGCGACCCCGCGCTTCGTTGAGTACCGCGAGGTTTTGGTGGCCGTAGGCGACTTCCTTCTGCCAGTCGAAATTGCTGCGATCCATCGCCGCCAGCCTGATCGCACTGTCGCGGTACCTGCGAAACCATAACCCAGTGGCGTCGAGGCGGCCTTGTTGCCAGGCCACGAAGCCGATCCAGTATTCGGCCTGGGCCAGATCGAACAGTCGCTGGCCGTTCTCCGGCGCGCGTTCGCGCAAGGCCGTGCTGCGCGCATGCGCCTCGCGGAAGGCAGCCATCGCGGCGTCGTGATTGCCCTCCCCGAGCCGCACCTCGCCGATGCCCGTCAGCGAGCGCGCCTGCTCCTCGAGCGCCCGGTCGCTCATGTCGCGGGGATCGAGCGTGGCGAAATACCCGGTGGCCTTGTCGTCCACGGCACGCATCAGGTCCAGCCGGCCGACCGTAGTCAGGTTCTTGCGCAGGTCGCCGAGCATGAACCCGAGGATGTCTTCGGCCTGCGCCTGGCGACGCTCGGCATCGTCGCGCGCGACGTACGCGGTGGCGGCCAGGCCGATCGCGATCGCCATGCCGGTGAGCGCGGCCAGCGCGATCACCGC
>JBGTIG010000241.1:0-4770 GCA_041745755.1 Lysobacterales bacterium | reverse complement strand
CGCCGCCGGGTCGGCTCAGCCAAGCGCGAGTATGCCGTCGATCTCGACTGCGGCACCGCGCGGCAGGGCGGCGACGCCCACGGTCGCGCGTGCCGGATAGGGCGTCGAGAAATATTCGGCCATCACCGCATTGACCGCGCTGAAATCCTCCAGATCGGTCAGGAAGATGCCGACCCGGACCAGCTGCGCGAGGCTGCCGCCGGCCGCATCGCAGACGGCGGCAAGATTGTCGAATACGCGTCGCGTCTGCGCGGTGATGTCACCGTCGACCAGCGTTCCGCTGGCGGGATCAAGGGGAATCTGGCCCGACAGGAACACCAGCGACCCGCTCGCCACGGCCTGGGAATAGGGCCCGATGGCCGCGGGGGCGCTCGGGGTCGAGATGATCTTCAGCGGCATCTGTCGGGTCCTCCACGGGTTGCGAAACGGTTTGCCACCGCCGGCGCCGGGGGATGCCTCATCCCATGAACCGGTTGACCGCGTGCACGACTGCCGCGCGTTGCACGCGCCTGCGCACTTCGGTGAGATGCTTGAGGTCGCGCACCTCGAGGGTGAACAGCAGCGCCGCGCTCGACGCGTCGCGCTCCTGGTACTCGACGTTCTCGATGTTGGAAGCGGCTTCCGCGATCGCCGCGGCGACCTGCGCCAGCACGCCCGGCTTGTTGTCGACGATAACGCGCAGCAGCGTCCTGAACTCACCGTCCACCTTGCGCTCCCATCCCATCTCGACACAGCGGTCGGGCTGCTTGCGAAACTCCGGAGCGTTCGGGCATTCCTCGCGATGCACGACGATGCCTTTGCCGGTGCTGAGGTAACCCATGATCGGGTCGCCCGGCACCGGATAGCAGCACTTGGCGAAAGTGAAGACGCCCCGTTCGCGGCCCGTGATCAGGATCTTCTCGCTCGCACGCGGCTCGCCGGTGCTCGTGGGCACTACATCCTGCAGGAGCTGGTCGGCGACCTGCTGCGGCATGCGCTGGCCCAGCGCCAGATCCTCCAGCAGGTCCTCGAGACGACGCAGCCTGTTCTCGGCGAGGTAGCGGTCGAGCACGTCGCCACCGAGACTCTCGAGTACGTGCCCGCTTTGCGCGAGCGCGCGGTCGAGCATGCGATGACCGAGTTGCACGGCATCCTCGTGCTGCAGTTTCTTGAAGTGGTGGCGGATCGCGGTGCGCGCCTTCGCGGTCACCACGAAATCGAGCCAGTTCGGGTTCGGCACCACGCTCGGTGCGGTGATGATCTCGACCGCCTGTCCGCTGGCGAGTCGTGTTCTCAGGGGCACGAGCTTGCGGTCCACGCGCGCCGCCACTGCGTGGTCGCCAATCTCGGTGTGCACGGCGTAGGCGAAGTCCAGTGCGGAGGCGTTTTTGGGCAGGGCAAGGATGTCGCCCTTCGGCGTGAACAGGTACACCTCATCGGGGAACAGGTCGATCTTGACGTTCTCGACGAACTCGAGGGACGACGCCGACGTGCTCTGCGCATCGAGCAGTCCCGCCAGCCACTGCACCGCGCGCGTCTGCGAGGCGTTGGCGGGAGCGTCGCCGGATTTGTACGACCAGTGTGCGGCCACGCCGCGTTCGGCCAGCATGTGCATGTCTTCGGTGCGGATCTGCACTTCGAGCGGCGAGCCGCCGGGTCCGAACAGCGTGGTGTGCAACGACTGGTAGCCGTTGGCCTTCGGAATCGCGATGAAGTCGCGGAATCGCTGCTCCAGCGGCTTGTACAGTCCGTGCAGGGCGCCGAGTGCCATATAGCACTGCATGACGTCCGACACGATCACGCGCACGCCGTGGACATCCATCAGCTGTTCGAGCGCCTTGTGCTCGCTGCGCATCTTGCGGTATGTGCTGTACGGCGACTTGAGGCGTCCGACCACGCGTGCGGGGATGCCTTCCCGCGCAAGGCGCGTCGCCAGCGTTTCCTCGATGTTGTGCATCTGCACACGACGGCTGCCGTACATCGCGCCCAGCCGCGCGCTCAGCACGCGATGCCGCCAGGGATGCAGCGCCGCGAAACCGAGATCCGACAGCTCGCTGCGAACGGCGTTCATGCCCAGACGATGCGCGATCGGGGCATAGATCTCCAGCGTCTCGCGGGCGATGCGGCGGCGCGACTCGTCGCTCATCGCGACCAGAGTGCGCATGTTGTGCAGTCGGTCGGCGAGCTTGATGAGGATGACACGGAGGTCGCGCGACATCGCCAGCAGCATCTTGCGGAAGCTCTCCGCAGTCGCTTCCGCGCGCGATCCGAAATTGAGTTTGTCGAGCTTGGTGACGCCTTCCACCAGTTCGGCGACTTCGCAGCCGAACTGCGCTTCGAGTTCCGGGCGTGTCAACTCGGTGTCTTCCAGCGTGTCGTGCAGCAGGGCCGCCATTACGGCTTCGGCGTCGAGGCGCATGTCCGCAAGGATGGCGGCGACGGAGAGTGGGTGGGTGATGTAGGGCTCGCCGGACCGGCGGGACTGTCCGGAATGCGAATCGTCGGCGCGGCCGAACGCGGCGATGACACGCGCGACGGCTGCCTCCGGGAGATAGGCATCGAGCTTGCGCTTCAGCGTGGACAGCGCAGCGTCGACGGTTGCGCGCGCATTGGCGTCGTGCGGAACGGCCGCGAGCGCGATATCGCCGGTCACGCCCGCGCTCCCGGCCCAGCAGTCGGTTTCACGTCATCCGGGGCGGCGCGGTATCGCATGATCCTGCGGCGACTCCGACCGCAGCCCATGCGCGGTCCTGCGTCCGAGCATACCGCTCCGACGATCCGCTTCAATCGGGAGATTCGCGGCCCGTCCCGGCGCAACCTGCAACGGGTCCGCGGGGCGTCGAGCCGTGGGCTTGCGCTTCCCGGGACCGGGAAGCGCGGGTCGATCAGTCGTCGCCGCCCTTGGAGAGATCGTCGTCCACCAGCGCGGCGGCCGCTGCCCATTCCAGCGCTTCGCGCTCGGCGCGCTCGCGCTCGAGGCGGTCGATCTCGTCGATGTACTTGTTGTCGAGCCGGTTGGCCGCGATCTCGCGCAGGGCCATCACCGTGGGCTTGTCGTTGCCCGCTTCCAGCAGGGGTTCCGCGCCGTTGGCGAGCTGGCGTGCCCGCCGCGTCGCCATCAGCACCAGTTCGAAACGGTTGTCGACCACCTGGAGGCAGTCTTCGACGGTGATTCTGGCCATGTGATTACAGGTCGGCTCGCGCCGACTCCGGCTCTTGAGGAACCGACAAGTGTAGGGGCCCTGCCTTCCCGTGGCAAATCAAAACTCCACGGCGGAGCGCAGTGCAGCTTCCGGCTTCTCGGCTTCCCGAGCACGGTGCCGGTGTGCAGCCAATCCGCAACGCCTGTCTGGTCAGGCCCCCCCGTGCCCGGCAAGAAGGGTCGCGAGCAGCCCGGCGTGCCGTTCGCGCTGCACAATGTCACGAAGGCCACTGGCCCGCAGGATCGCGCACATGTCTTCGACGGCGGTGGCGAAGTCCTCGTTGACCACCAGGTAGTCGAACTCCTCGAAGTGGCTCATTTCCTCCCGCGCGGCGGCGAGGCGGGTGGCGATGGTCTGCTCCGAGTCCTGTCCGCGCGCGCGCATGCGCTGCTCCAGCGCCGCGCGCGAGGGCGGCAGGATGAAGATGCTCACCGCTTCAGGCACCTGCGCGCGCACCTGCCGCGCGCCCTGCCAGTCGATCTCCAGCAGGACATCGCGTCCGGCGGCGATCTGCGGCTCGACCGACTGCCTCGCCGTGCCTTTCCAGTCGCCGTGGACGCGCGCGTGCTCGAAGAACTCCCCGGCATCGATCATCCGCTGGAACGCTTCGGCGTCGACGAAATGATAGTGCTGGGCGTGGCGTTCGCCGGGTCGCGGTGCGCGCGACGTGAAGGAAATCGCCAGGGCAATGTTCGGGTCGCGTGCGAGGCACGCATTGACGATGCTCGACTTGCCGGCGCCCGAGGGCGCGGCGACGATGAAGAGGGTGCCGCGCACTAGCGATGGTCCCCACTGCAGGACACGGCGAGCACCGCGAGGGGCGACGCTCGCACCGCGTCGAGGCCACCCTGCTTTCGCAGCGGACTCCGCGCGTTCGCCACGGATGACCGGCCCAGCCCGCGAGGGAAAAGCGGGCGCGCAGTTTCGCGTGTCTTCATTCGATGTTCTGCACCTGTTCGCGGATCTGCTCTATCAGCACCTTGAGCTCGACGCTGGCCTGCGAAGTGCGTACGTCGACCGACTTCGAACCCAGCGTATTGGCCTCGCGATTGAATTCCTGCAGCAGGAAATCCAGGCGCCGCCCGGCCGCCTCGCCGCGCGCAAGCGTGCGGCGCGCTTCGGCGACATGCGTTTCGAGGCGGTCGAGCTCCTCGTCGACATCGAGCTTGGACAGGCCGAGCACGAGCTCCTGCTCCCACCGGCCAGGATCGACCGGAATCTTGAGCTCGGCAAGCCGCGTCTGCATCCGCGTGTGCAGCGCCGCGCGGATTTCGGGGAGCCAGCCGCGCAGCTGCGTCACGAGGTCCGCAATGGCGTCGAGCCGCTCGCTCATGAATCCGAGCAGTCGGCTGCCCTCGCGGGCGCGGGTCGCCGCGAAATCGTCGAGTGCGAGTTCGAGCACCGCCAGCGCATCGCCCTGCATCGACACCGCGTCGCGTTCGGGTTCGCGCACGACCCCCGGCCAGGCAAGCGCGGCCAGCGGGTCGAGCTGCGCCTGGGGTACGCGGGCGGCGATCGCGTTGGCACGCTCGAGCACGCGCTCGAGCAATGCCTCGTCGATTTCGATCGCGGGCACGACCCCGCTCGC
>JBGTIG010000240.1:0-3083 GCA_041745755.1 Lysobacterales bacterium | reverse complement strand
CTTCGGCGGGACCTTCCCGGAGCCTGGCGTCGGCACGCCTGGCCCACTTCGTGGGTCGGAGCCGGGAACCGCAGGCGATGCCGGCGGACCCATGGGCTCGACGGGCAGCCGGCTCTCGGGCGCGCGCTCGATGGCGACGCGTTCCTCGCGCAGCAGCAGGACCTCTCCGTAGCGAAGGAAATCGGCCGCCGGGTTCGCGATGGCCACGGCAAAAGTGCCGGAATCGTCGGGCTCGATTGCCTCGATCGCGGCCACCGGAAGGCCGGCGGGAAATCGCTGGCCAAGGCCTGACGTCACCAGTTGGTCGCCCACCCGGACGTCGGCACTGAAGGGAATATACGGCAGGCGCAGGCGCGCGTTGTCGCCGGTGCCGAACGCGAGCGTGCGCAGACCCGTGCGCGAAACCTCGACCGGTGTGGTGTGGCTGGCGTCGGTGATGAGCAGCGCGAGTGCTCGCTCCGGCGGTGCTTCCACGATCTGACCCAGCAGGCCGCGGGCGTCCATCAGCGCCTGCCCGACGCGCACGCCGTCGCTACTGCCGCGGTCCAGCACGACGCGCTGCCGGAAAGGATCGAGGTCGACGTCGACGATCGCCGCCATCTCGGCCCGAAGGGCGAGACGGTATCGACTTCCGAGCAGGGCGCGCAGCCGCAGGTTCTCGTCGTCGCGGGTCGATTGCCGTGCCAGCTCCGCGCGCGTGCGCAGCAGCTCTTCGCGCATGGCCCGGTTTTCCGCGATCAGCACGCGCTGGTCGTTGACGACGGTGGTGACATCGCGCGCGACCCGCGCCGGCGATGCGGCCAGCCAGAACAACGGGCCACGCAGGGTCGAGGCGCGTTCACGCAATGCATCGAGATAGCCGCCGCGGTGATCGGCGGTCATGAGCACCAGCGCAGCCACCAGATACATCACCAGCCGCAACGTTCCGCGGGCAGCGTCGACGGCCCGGGCCGCAGGTCCTGCGTAATTCATCCACGCTCCCGGCGCAGGCCGCGTGGCGTGCGCGGAACCGCGGGAGCGGGAAGGGCTGCGGTGTGCAGCGGCATGTCAGCGCTACTCGGCAGAGAAGAACTCGTCGCCATGCTGGTCGATGAGCTCGATGGCGCGTCCGCCACCGCGCGCGACGCAGGTCAACGGGTCGTCGGCGACGTGCACGTGCAGGCCCGTCTCCTCCGCGAGCAGCCGGTCGAAATCCCGAAGCAGCGCACCCCCACCTGTCAGCACGATGCCGCGTTCCGCAACGTCCGAACAGAGCTCCGGGGGGGTCTGCTCGAGCGCCGCCTTGGTGGCGCCGACGATTCCCGCGAGCGGTTCGCGCAGTGCTTCCAGGACCTCATTGGAGTTGATGGTGATCATCCGCGGAACGCCTTCGGCGAGGTTGCGGCCCGAGACCTCGATTTCCTTGGCTTCCGCCTGGCGATACGCGCACCCGATCTCGACCTTGATGCGCTCCGCGGTGGATTCGCCGATCAACGTGCCATGGTGGCGGCGGACGTAATTGATGATCGCCTCGTCGAACTTGTCGCCGCCGATGCGCACGCCTTGCGCATACACGATCCCGTTGAGCGAGATCACCGCGACTTCGGAGGTACCACCCCCGATGTCGATCACCATCGAACCGCGCGCCTCATGCACCGGAATGCCCGCGCCGATCGCCGCGGCCATCGGTTCCTCGATCAGGAAAACGTCGCGCGCGCCGGCGGCTTCTGCCGAATCCTTGATGGCGCGCCGTTCCACCTGCGTGGAGCCGCAGGGCACGCAGATCAGGACCCGTGGACTCGGCCGCAGGAACCGCGACGGATGCACCTTCTTGATGAAGGCCTGCAGCATCTGCTCCGTCATGTTGAAGTCGGCGATGACGCCGTCCTTCATGGGCCGGATGGTGACGATGTGGCCGGGCGTCCGCCCGAGCATGCGCTTGGCCTCGGAACCCACCGCGGCGATCGAGCGCGGTCCTCCGGGGCCACGATCCTGGCGGATCGCGACCACGGAAGGCTCGTTCAGGACGATGCCCTGTCCGCGAGCGTAGATGAGGGTGTTGGCGGTTCCCAGATCGATCGAGAGATCGTTGGAAAACATGCCGCGCAGACTTTTGAACATGCAGCCTCGAGGCCCGGTCGAATGAACCCTCCAATCTAGCGGTCGGGAAGCAGTCGGGCAAGGCGAATCCGTGCCGGGACCACCGGTTACCGGATGCGCACCGCTACACTGCCCGCGTTTTTTGCCCTTCGCGGAACTACTGCCATGTCGGCCCTGATCTGCGGCTCGCTCGCCTACGACACCATCATGGTGTTCCCGGACCAGTTCAAAAACCACATCCTGCCTGACAAGGTGCATATCCTGAACGTGGCGTTCCTGGTGCCGCGGATGCGGCGGGAGTTCGGCGGCTGCGCGGGCAACATCGCCTACAACCTCAATCTTCTCGAGGGAAATCCCCTGCCCATGGCGACGGTGGGTCAGGATTTCGGCCCTTACCGGGAGCACTTCGAGCGGGTCGGCGTCGACCTGTCGCACGTGACCGTCATCGAGGATCTCTACACCGCGCAGGCCTTCATCACCACCGATCTGGACGATAACCAGATCACTGCCTTCCACCCCGGCGCGATGATGCGTTCACACGAGAACAGGGTGCGCGACGTGCCTGGAGTCGAGTTCGGCATCGTCTCCCCCGACGGACGCGATGCGATGCTGCAGCACGCCACGGATTTTGCCGCGGCCGGTATCCCCTTCATCTTCGATCCGGGGCAGGCGCTGCCGCTGTTCAACGGCGAGGAGTTCCGGCACTTCATCGAGCAGGCCGACTACGTGACGGTCAACGACTACGAATCGAGCCTGCTGACTGAGCGCACCGGCTGGAGCACGCGCGACATCGCCGAGAAGGTCAAGGCCTACATCATCACCCGCGGTGCGCAGGGCTCGATGATCCACACACCGAATGGCACGCTCGAGGTGCCGGCCGCCACACCCATCCGCGTGATCGATCCCACCGGCTGCGGCGATGCCTATCGGGCGGGGTTGCTGTTCGGCTTCATGCGCGGGCTTGACCTTGCGACCACGGGGCGTATCGCCTCGCTCATGGGCGC
>JBGTIG010000239.1:0-7790 GCA_041745755.1 Lysobacterales bacterium | reverse complement strand
CGCTGCGGGGATCGCCGTGGCGATGGTGAGGCCCGCGAACAAACCGAGGTAGGCGTTGGCGGCAGCGAGAATGACGGCGAGGACGATTGCCAGCAGGATTGCGCGAAAGGTCAGTTGCGGCACGCCGGCTTCGCGCATGAGGTGTCCTCTGGATGGGGAGCGGCTGTGAGGTCGGGAGAACGTGCGGTCGGGAAACCGACGCCTGCGCCCCGATCCTCCACGATGTTACGCGGGCAGGCGGTTCAACGCCAACGGCGACCTTGGCACGGGCGCTGGCGCCAGCGTCTGCACCAGCGCGCACGCGTGCGCTCGTATCCAGCAGGATCGGCGCAAGACCGCGTCAGCGGCCTGCGCTGGGTCCGATGTGGCGGTCGAGGAACGCGAGGAGACGCGTGTAGTACTCGACGTTGTGTTCATCGCGATCGAATCCGTGGCCTTCGTCGGGATAGACCAGCCATTCGGGCTTGTTTCCGGCTTTGGTCAGCGCGTCGCGCATCATCTCCGAGTGCTGGATCGGCGCGCGGTCGTCGATGCCGCCGGCCGCCAGGAACACGGGTGCCTTGATCTGCGCGGCGAGTCGGGTCGGCGAAGCCTTCGCGTGCTGCGCGGCATCGCCACCGAGCGTTTCGCGCAGGAAATTGGTGCCGGTGCGGGAATCACGGATGTCACCCTTCTGGTACATGAGCGCGAGGTCGTAGACGCCGATGTAGCCGACGGCACACTGGTAGAGATCGGGATCCTTCGCCGCTCCCATGAGCGCGGCGTAGGCGCCGTAGCTGGCGCCGTAGATGCAGATCCGCTTGGCGTCGGCAATGCCCTGCCCGATCGCCCAGCGCGTCGCGTCGGCGAGATCGTCCTGCATGGCGCCGCCCCACTGCCGGTAACCGGCGCGAAGGTGCTCGCGACCATGGTTGCCCGAACCACGGAAGTTCACCTGCAGCACCGCGTACCCGCGCGAGGCGAGCAGTTGCGACTCGGTGCCGAAGCCCCACGCGTCGGCCACGCCGAACGGGCCTCCGTGGGGATTCACGACCAGCGGCATGTCCTTGCCGGAACTTCCGGCCGGGACCGTCAGGAAGCCATGCAGCAACCTGCCGTCGCGCGCCGTGAGGCTGACGGGACGCATCGCCGACATGCGCTCGGGGTCGACCCACTCGCGTCGGCTGGCGAGGTGCGTCGCCTCCTTCCTGGTGATGTCGAACACGTAGAAGTCGCCCGGATTGCGGTCGCTGTAGACGTAGACCAGGGCCATGTTGCCGTCGCGCGTGAAACCCGTGAACTCGATGATCTGGCCCGGGAAGCTCTTCTGCAGCGACTTCAGCAGGCGGGACTCGGGCGCATCGGCGTCGATGAAGTGCGGACGCGGCTCGCCATCGCGGTAGCGCACGGCAAAGGGCGTCCTGCCGTCGGCCCTCAGGTGCATTCCCGCCGGATCCACTTTCGCATCACGCGCCAGGAGCGTCTGCCGGCGCGTGCGCGTATCGAACGCCATGACGGCGCCGGGACCGTTCGGCTGATCGGAGTCGAGGTAGGCGATGCTGTCATCGGCGTTGAACGCCATTGGATAGACGTCGAGACCGCTCTTCGCTTCCTCGTTGATGAGTTCCCACTGCGCATCCGGTCCGGACCGGTAGAAGAGCCGGGAGTTGAGGTCAGCGCCCGCGCCTGCGGCGAAGCGCGCAACCCCGGCGTGGTCCACCAGGAACTGGCCGTTGCGGACCGGCGCGCGGGCGACGACACTGCGGGCGCCCGTGCGGACATGCAGGCGTTCCAGCGTGGTGTAAGGCTCCTCGCCAGCCGTCAGTGGCGTCACCGCGACCAGCACGTGATCGTCTTCATCGCGAAGCGTGTCCACCATGTCCCCGGCGATGAACTCCTGCCGCTTGGACTTGATGCGTGAATTGACCGCCTGCTCGCCGCGGCGCCAGCCGATCAGCAGGGACTGGTTCTTGCCGTTGGCGTCCGTGGCGAAGATTTCGCCGGTGCGGTAGCGCCGGTCGAAGGCACCGTGCTTCTCGGAAAACGTGATCAGCACGCGCTCGTCGTTGACCCACCAGAAATCCTCGATGAAGGTGCGGCTCTTGACGTTCACCACGGCGGTGCGCGTCATGTCGGCGCGTCGCATGATGACCAGCACCGACTTGTCCTCGATCGGCACCGACGCGGCGAGGTACTCCCCGCTCGGCGAGATCTTGAGCTGTTCGAAGGCATCGCGCTCGACGAACTTCGCGACGTCCACGAGCTTCGGCTGCGTGTCGCCCGCCCCCGGTACCGCAGCTTTTTCGGCAGCCGCGGCGAGCGCGCCGAGAAGGGATAGCAGCACTGCCGTGAGAATCCTGGTCAACGGAAAGCGATGCATGGGACCTCCCTGGGCCTTGAAAGAAACGAAAAACATTCGCGATGACGGTGTCTGCGCTCAGACACGGCCGTAGCGATCCTCCAGACGCACGATGTCGTCTTCGCCGAAGTAGTCGCCGCACTGGACCTCGATGAGGTGCAGGTCATGCTCCGTGGCGTTCTCGAGCCGATGCAGCGTGCCGGCCGGAATGTAGGTCGACTGGTTGCGTTGAAGCAGGAACTCGTCGTCGCCCACGCGGACCTTGGCAACGCCCGCGACGATGGTCCAGTGTTCGCTGCGCCGGTGATGCATCTGCAGGCTCAGAACCTGACCCGGCTTCACCGTCAGGCGCTTGACCTTGCAGTCGTCGGCGTCCTCGAGAATCGTGTAGCTGCCCCAGGGGCGGTGCGTCGTCAGATGGCTATCGACCGTCGCGTGCGCCCGCTCGCGCAGGCCCTCCACCACGCGCTTGACCTCCTGGGTGCGATCGCTGCGCGCGATGAGCACCGCGTCCGCGGTTTCGACCACGGTCAGGTCCTCGACCCCGATCGCTGCAACCATGCGGCTGGTCGCGTGAACGTGGCAATCGTGCACGTCGATCAACAACACGTCGCCGCTGCTTCGATTGCCGTCCCCGTCCCCTGGAATCTCGTCGCCGATCGCGGACCAGGAGCCGATGTCGCTCCAGTCGAATGCGGCCTCAACGACGGCGACGTTGCCCGCGCGTTCCATCACGGCGTAGTCGATCGAGATTTCCGGGATGGCCGCGAAGCTGCCGGCTTCCCACTGGACGCTCGCCCCGGCGCCCGCATCCGGAGAGGCACCCGCCGTCGCCTCGAAACAGGTGCGCGCCGCGCGCAGGAGATCCGGGCACGACGACGCAGCGGCATCGATCAGGGCATCGGCACGGAAACAGAACATGCCGGCGTTCCAGAGATACTCGCCGCTCTCGACGAAGGCGGCCGCGGTCGCCGCGTCCGGCTTCTCGATGAATCGGGCGACCGCGAATGCATTGTCCGCAATCGCGGCGCCGCGCTGGATGTAACCGTAACCGGTCTCGGCGCGCGTGGGCGAAATGCCGAAGGTGGCCAGATGTCCTGCGTCGGCCAGCGCCTTGGCGGTAACCACCGCGTCGAGGAACGCGCTCTGGTCGCGGATCAGATGATCTGCGGGCAGCACCAGCAGCGTCGCGTCCGCAGCCACATTCGCCTGTACCCAGAGCGCCGCCAGCACGATGGCGGGTGCGGTATTGCGCGCCTCGGGTTCCAGCAGCAGCCGCTGTCGCGCGGCGATTTCCGGCGCGATCCGCGCGTACAGATTTTCGGTGAGGTGGCGGTACGCGTGACTGGTGACCGTGATCAGGGGCGCATCGACGCCGCGCACGCCGCGTGCGCGCGCCAGCGTCTTCGCCAGCAACGTCTCGCCGTCCGGCATCGCCATGAACGGCTTCGGCAGCGACCGGCGCGATACCGGCCAGAGCCGGGTGCCGGCACCGCCGGAGAGAATCACGGGAACCAGCATCGCGGCGTTCATGCAGGGGACATCCGGCGATCACGTCGGGAAGGGAATTTCATGGCGCGTCGATCAGAAAGCGGCCGGCGGCCAGATCCCGGAGCGTCGCGTCGAGTTCATCATGCCAGTGGGGGCAGTGGATGCCGAAAAGAGCGGCAATCCGCCGGCAATCGAGAACCGAATAAGACGGGCGCGTTGCGCGTGTCGGCCAGGCAGCGCTCGGGATCGGTTCGATGTCGGGCAGTTGCGCCAGCAGACCCAGCGCGACCGCGCGGGTCAGCAGATGCGTGGCGTATCCATGCCAGGAGACGCTTCCGGCCGCGGTGAGGTGGAGGGTTTCGCGCAAGCCGGGCCGATCATCGCGCGTGCATCGCGCCAACAGCTGCGCGCTGGCGGCGGCGAGAAAACGCGCCGACGTGGGCGTGCCGATCTGATCGGCTACCACTCTCAGGGTGCGCTGCGCGCGGGCGGCGCCAAGCATCGAGCGCAGGAAGTTGTTGCCGTGCGCGGCATACACCCAGGCCGTGCGCACGATCAGATGCGCGCAGCTGCTCTCCCGAATCGCCTCCTCCCCCGCCCACTTGGAGCGCCCGTAAACCGAGAGCGGCGCCGTGGCGGCGTCCTCGGCGTAGGGCGTGTCTGCGTCTCCCGCGAACACGTAGTCCGTGGAATAGTGCAGCAGCAGCGCCTGGTTCCGCGCGGCCCAGCCAGCGATCACCGCCACCGCGCGATGGTTGATCGCGTCGGCGAGTTCCGGTTCCTCCTCGGCACGATCCACCGCCGTGTACGCCGCGGCATTGACAATGATCGTCGGTGCCAGCGCATCGAGCCGGGCCCCGAGGTCGTCGGTGCGGGCAAGATCGATGCATACGCGCGCGGTGGCCGCTGCGGAAGCGCCGTCGGTCACGTCCCGGGCGGACGCGTCGCGGTCGGCAATGCGAACTTCGCCCGCAACGGCGTGCATCGCGAGCGTCAGCGGCGCCAGCGGCGCCAGCGATCGTGAAACTTCCCGACCGATCTGCCCGCCGGCCCCGAGCACGAGGATCACGCGGCGTATTCCGGCAAGTGCGCGGCATCGATGGATGCAAGAAGCGGTGCAGCCGCGTCCTTCGGGGAGAGGCCGGGCCGCGCGATGGGCCAGTCGATCGCAAGTTCCGGGTCGTCCCAGCGGATGCCGGCATCCGCATCGCGATCGTAGACTTCAGTGCAGAGATAACTGAAGGTCGCGCGCTCACTCAGCACCACGAACCCATGCGCGAATCCCGGCGGCAGCCAGAGCTGACGGCCATTCTCCGCGCTCAGCACGGCCGCCTCCCACTGGCCGAAGGTTGGCGACCCGCGGCGGATGTCGACCGCCACGTCCCAGACTTCGCCCGCCTGCACCCACACCAGCTTGCCCTGCGGACGCGGCCACTGGTGGTGCAGCCCGCGCAACACGCCGTACCCGGACTGCGACACGTTGCCCTGCACCATCTCGACATCGATTCCGATGTCGGCGTAGCGGCGCCGGTTCCAGCTCTCGAAGAATGCGCCGCGATCGTCGCGATACACGGCCGGCTCGATGAGCTTCAGCCCTTCGATGCGCAGGCTCGTGACCTTCACGCAGTGAACCCGCGCTCGGCCAGTTGCAACAGGTATTGCCCGTACGCGTTCTTCGAAAGCGGTTGCGCGAGCGCGCGCACCTGCCCGGCATCGATCCAGCCCTGCGAGAACGCGATCTCCTCGGGACAGGCGACTTTCAGACCCTGGCGCGATTCGATGGTTGCGATGAAATCGGCCGCCTGCAGCAGCGACTCGTGCGTTCCGGTGTCGAGCCACGCGTAACCCCGGCCCAGCTTCTCCACCCTGAGTGCGCCTTCGTCGAGGTATCGTTGGTTGAGGTCGGTGATCTCGAGTTCGCCACGCGGCGATGGCACGAGGGACGCGGCGTGCTCGCTTGCGCGCCCGTCATAGAAATAGAGCCCCGTCACCGCGTAGTTCGAACGCGGTTGCACGGGCTTCTCCTCGAGGCTGACCACCGCGCCATCGTCGTCGAACTCGACCACGCCGTAACGTTCGGGGTCCCCGACCCAGTAGCCGAACACCGTGGCGCCATCCACCCGGTTCGCGGCGCGCCGCAGCTGTTCGGTGAACCCGTGGCCGTAGAAGAGGTTGTCGCCCAGCACGAGCGCGGAAGGCTCGCCGGCCACGAAATCGCGGCCGATGAGGTAAGCCTGCGCCAGCCCGTCCGGACTCGGTTGCACCGCGAATTCGAACCGCATTCCCCACTGCGAGCCATCGCCCAGCAGTCGCTGGAACAGCGGCTGCTCGTGGGGCGTGTTGATGATCAGCACCTCTCGAATGCCCGACAGCATGAGCGTGCTGAGCGGGTAGTAGATCATCGGCTTGTCGTAGATCGGCAACAGCTGCTTGCTGATCGACTGCGTGAGCGGATAGAGCCGGGTACCGGATCCGCCTGCGAGGATGATGCCGCGACGGGTCATGTCCGCCCCTGCGCCTGTCCGAGACGTTGCATGCGATAGCTGCCGTCGATGACCCGCGCCACCCATTCGGCGTTATCCAGATACCAGTCGACGGTGGCCGCGATTCCCTGCTCGAACGCCACCGCCGGACGCCACGCCAGTTCGGACGCGATCTTGCCGGCGTCGATCGCGTAGCGACGATCGTGCCCGGGCCGGTCCGCCACGTACGTGATCAGGGATTCGCGTGCGCGACCCTGCGGCAGCGGCTCGCGCGCATCCAGCAACCCGCAGATCGTCCGTACCACGTCGATGTTCTCGCGTTCGGCATCGCCGCCGATGTTGTAGACCTCGCCGACACGACCTGCCGCCAGCACCCGCAGGATCGCGTCGCAGTGATCGGCCACGAACAACCAGTCGCGAATGTTGCGGCCGTCGCCGTAGACGGGCAATGGCTGACCGGCGCGCGCCTTTGCGATCACCAGCGGGATGAGCTTCTCCGGGAACTGGTAGGGCCCGTAGTTGTTCGAGCAGTTGGTCGTCAACACCGGCAGGCCGTACGTGTGATGGAACGCGCGCACCAGATGATCCGACGCCGCCTTGGAGGCCGCGTACGGTGAGTTCGGGGCGTACGGCGTCGTTTCGCGGAAGCGACCCTCGGCGCCGAGCGAGCCATAGACCTCGTCGGTGGACACGTGCAGGAAGCGGAAAGCCGAGCGTGCGGGCCCGGACTCGGAGCCTGGAAGTTCCCGCCAGAAGTCGCGTGCGCATTCGAGCAGGGCGAGCGTGCCCACCACATTGGTCGAGATGAATTCCGCGGGGCCATCGATCGAGCGATCGACGTGGCTTTCCGCCGCGAAATTCACGATCGCGGCCGGCGCATGCTCGGCAAGGAGACGGGCGACGAGCCTGCGATCGCCGATGTCGCCGTGCACGAACACGTGACGACTGCCGGGACCCGCAGCGGAATCCGCATCGAGGTCGGCGAGCGACTCGCGGTTCCCCGCATACGTCAGCGCATCCAGATTGACGACTCGCAGGCGCGGATCGGCGGCCAGCGCGGCGCGCACGAAGTTGCTGCCGATAAAGCCGGCACCACCGGTCACCAGCCAGGTCAGGGAGTCGGATTCGTTCATGGGCTCGCGATGAGGAAACAGGAGGTGCGGGCAGACGCGATGACGGTGCGACCCGCATGCCGCCCTGCGGATGCTGAAACCGGCCCTGTAGGCATGGGCCGCGAGGGCGCGCAGCATACCAGCGCCCCGACGTGGCTCGATCCGGCTGTCGTGTGCCCTTGCACCCTCCGGGTTGCCCCGACGCAGACCCGCTCGACGCCTCGCGCGGCGTGCGCGTGCCTGTCGCAGATCAATCCCCCGGCGGCACGCCCCGGCCGTGGGCTCGACGCCGGATCAGAACGGAATGTCGTCGTCCTCGAAGCGATCATCGGGCCGGGGTTCGGCTGCGCGCGAGGCACCGGCGCC
>JBGTIG010000238.1:0-2854 GCA_041745755.1 Lysobacterales bacterium | reverse complement strand
CCCCCCGAAAGACTCTGCCTTAGCGCAGATCATACGACGGGTTTGCGACCGCCGTCTCCCCCTGCATGGAGTATTTATCGTTTCGGACGCGTCGCCAGCCGCGTGCGCGGACCGGACTCACACACGCTCGAACCAGAAGCTGCCGCCGGCGAAGCCATGGCCTTGCGGATGCGCGAGCGCATCGATCACCAGTTGCGGGAATCGGTGGAAGGCGTAGCTGCATCCGAACAGCACACGGAAGGCGGTCGAGTACATGAGCAGTGCGCGGAGAACGTACTGCTCGTTCCAGCTGCGGTTGTGCTCCAGCACCCAGTCCTGCGGGTACTCGTTCGGCAGGAAGATGTCGTGCACGTGGATGCGTACGCCGGCCGCGAGTCGCGGCAGCACTTCGAAGACCAGGTAATTGACGTCGCTGCCGGTCTTGGCGACGTGAGAGGAGTCGATGAACAGCACGTCCCCGGGCGCGAGCGACGCAAAGACATCGAGCGGAACGTCCTCGACCTTCTCGCGCCTGAGCTCGTCGATGCCGGCGATGCCCGCCGCAAGGAAGGGGCGCGGGTAGGGCTCGATGCAGGTCACAGCAATGGCGCCGTCGAGGAACCGCTGGTTGACGTCCGCGATCAGCAGCGAAGAGAAACCCGATCCCACCTCGATCAGGCGCGCGGGTCGCCATTCGCGCAGCAACGCGAACAGCGTGCGCGAGTCGAGCCAGGAAAACTGCGAGTTGCGGGTGAAAAAGCCGGTGGCGGTGTTCTCGTCGCCTGCGTGCAGCTCCGGGTAGTCGTAATCCGGCAGATGGCGTGGCAGCACTTCACGCAGGAGGCGCTCGTGCGACGCATCGTTGAAATCGATCCCGAGCACCTTGGGCTCGCTCGGCCAGAGTTCCGCCCGCCGGGGCAACAAAGTGTCCGGATCGACCACCGGCGAGTAGAAGTGCCCGTTGGGATGGGCCGCCGCGACGCCGCTCGCGCGCTTCACGCAAGCCTCCGATCCGCGGCGGGGCATGCGCGCGCAGCGGGCGCGCGCCGCACCATCGTCAGAGCTTCGCGGACGCGATCTTGAGAATTTCCTCGGCGCCGCCCTCGAGCTCCGCTGCGACCGCTTCGCTGGCCTCGCTGGTGTCGTCGCCGCGCGTCACTTCGCGCACCACGATGTTGCCGAATTCATCCCAGGCGACCATCGTGCTTGCGCCACCTTGCTGCTTCACCGCAACCCAGGGCTTGCCGTCGCGAAACGCGTAGTTGAACCCGGCCTTGCCACCCGCTTCGCCGTAGTCCACGTTCTCGCGCACCATGCGCACGCCGGTGTCGTCGGCGAACGCATCCCAGCCGATGGTGGTGTCGCCGACGATGCGATTCCCCACCAGCCGCTTCATCGCCCCGAGCTGCGCTTCGAGTTCCGCGTAGCGTCGGCGGGTGTCCTCCGCGGGACTGACGGGTGCGACCATGGCGAGGCCCTGCACCAGGGGGATGTCGATTGCGTTGGATGCCCCTTGCGTCAGCACCGGCAGTCGCGCCTGCGTGAGATAGAGCAGCTGACCGTCCAGGGTGACATTCGCATCCACCAGATAGGTCGCCCCGCGCTCGATCGTCTTCGGATCGAAGGTCAGCGTGTAGAGCATGGGCAGGCTGCCGGTCGACTGGATCTGACGCGCCAGGATTTCGGCGGGCGGCGCGTCGCTGCGCGTGCCGTCCAGCAGGCGCACGGTAACCACCGCCCCCGCCGGCAATTGCGCGGCCGCGCCTCCCGGGGGGGTGAGGTTGCCGGTGACGACGCCGGCGGAAATCATCGCGCGCGTGGACGGAGTGGCGGCGCCGTTGGTGCCGTTCGCGGTGCCGGCCGGATCGGTGCGGTCACAGGCAGAAAGTGCGAGGCCCGCCAGCAGAATCATGAAGGTTGCGTTTCGCATCGTCGGATGAATTCCTGGGTAAGGGGATGCCATGTGGGGCCGCGCTCCCGGGCCGAATCGCGAGCTCCGGGCGGGGCCTCAAGCTTGCGTCAGGACGCAGCGGCGACCGGTAGCGTCGCGGCTACGCAAGAGGCGAAAGGCCGCAGATTAGCCGAAAGCCCGGCCGTTGGCGCGGGGCAAAGCTGGCAAACTACCCGGCCCTCGCAGCTCACCCAGCGTTATCCGATGCTCGAAGAAGCCTACGAACTGCACAAATCCGGTCGCCTCGCCGAAGCCGAGTCGCGCTATCGCGAATGGCTCGGATTCAATCCGGAGGACGCGGATGGGGTGCACCTGCTCGCGATCGTGCGCCGCCAGCTCGGGGCGATCGGCGAGGCCTTGCAGCTGGCACGCCAGGCAGTCGCGCTCAGGCCCGATCGGGCGACCTTCTACGTCACGTTGGCGGGGATCGAGTTCCATGCGCGGCAGTGGGCGGCGGCGCGTGCCGACTTCGAGACGGCGCTCCGGCTCGATCCGAACCAGACTTCGGCCTACAGCGCACTCGGACACATTGCCCGCATCCAGGGCGACGATGCGCGTGCCGAGGAGAATTTCAAGCGCGCACTGCTGACGGAAAGGGAGCGCGCGGACGTACTCATCGGCTACGGCAACCTGCTCTCCGATCGCGGCGACTTCGCCGGTGCGGTGCAGTACCTCTCGCGTGCCGCGGTGCTCGATCCCGACGGGTCCGCCACGCAGGCAAGCTTCGGTCGCGCGCTCCTCGGCAACGGGCAATGGGCGTTCGCCGAACAGGCGCTGGAAAACGCCTTGCGCCTGCGCCCGGATTCGCCAGCGACCCTGCGCATGCTGCTGCGTGCGCGCCGGGAGCGGGGAGACTTCCTCGGCGCCGAGCGTGCGCTCGAGCAGTTGGCGGGGCTGCCGGACCAGACCGCTTCCGCCGCGGCC
>JBGTIG010000237.1:0-5677 GCA_041745755.1 Lysobacterales bacterium | reverse complement strand
AGCAGCTTGTAGCGGCGCTCCATCTCGGCGACGCACCAGCGCAACGCGTTGGCCGCTTCCTTCATGTCGGTCACCACCGGCGCCAGCAGGTGCGGGATGCCCTGATATACCGAAAGCTCAAGCATCTTCGGATCGATCATCAGCATGCGCACGTCGCGCGCCGTGGCCTTGTAGAGCAGGCTCAGTACCATCGCGTTCAGCGCTACCGACTTGCCGGCACCGGTAGTGCCCGCCACCAGGAGGTGGGGCATCTTGCCAAGATCGACCACCGTCGGCTTGCCGCCGATGTCCTTGCCGAGCGCCAGCGTCAACGGCGATTTGGAGGCGTCGTATTCCTTCGAGCGCAGCATTTCCGAGAGATACACCGTCTCGCGCTGCGCGTTGGGAATCTCCAGACCGATCACGGACTTGCCGGGAATGACGTCGACCACGCGCACGCTGACCACGGATAGCCCGCGCGCGATGTCCTTGTCGAGATTGGCGATCTGTCCGCCGCGGACGCCGGCCGCGGGTTCCATCTCGAAGCGCGTGATGACGGGTCCGGGAAACACATCGACCACCCGCGCCTCGATGCGAAAGTCCTTGAGCTTGAGCTCGACCTGGCGCGACAGGGCTTCCAGCGTTTCCGGCGAGTAGCCCCTGGGCTGCGCTTTCGGCGTGTCGAGCAGTGCGAGCGGCGGCAGGTCGCCATCGGGAAGACCGCTGAACAGGGGAATCTGCAGGTCCCGGGTCGCGCGCTCGCTCTTTTCCACCGCGACGGGTGCGCTCTCGATGCGCACCGGTGCAAGACCCAGCCGCCGCGCACGGTCGGAGCGCCGTGCGGCCTCGCGCTCGTCGGCCGCCGCAGAAGCTTCCGACCGCTCGCTGCGTGTCCGCCAGAATCCCGCGAGCGAGTTCCACGCCAGCAACGCGCCGCCGCCGATGGATTCGAGCACCGCGAGCCAGGACAACGACGCGAACAAGGTCGCACCGGCGAGCGTGGCAGCGAGCGCAAACAGGGTCGCGCCGAGCGGCCCCAATCCTTGCGCCAATGCGTTGCCCAGCATCTGCCCCACCAGGCCGCCCGCGTTGGCGGGCAACTCGCTTCGCGGCGAATCGAAATGCAGGTGGGCGAGCGCTCCCGCCCCGAGCATGAGCAGTACGCCGCCCACCAGCCGCAACGAGGATTCGGCCTTGCCACTGAAGAGTCCGGGCTGGGGCGGCCGCACCACCCGCCACGCGGCCAGGGCCAGCACGACGGGGAGAAGATACGCAGGCGCGCCGAACAGATAGAAACAAAGATCGGCGACGTAGGCGCCGACCCGCCCCGCCACGTTGTGCGTCGGCCCGGCGAATTCGGCGTGCGACCATCCGGGATCGCCCGGATGGTAGGTCAGGAGCGCCGCCGCGAGATACGCTACCAGCGGGATCAGCACCAGCACCGCGACCTCGCGCAGGCGATGATCGCCGCGCCAGCGCGTGGCGGTCGTTGCGGCGGTTTTGGCGGGCGACCTCACGATGTCAATCTACCTTAAAAACGTTCCATAGACCATTGATTCTAAAGGCTGACGAAGGGTCAGGTGCAACGGGACAGCCCGCGGTTCCCGAATCAGATCTGCATGTCGGCCAGCGCCGGATGGATGAGCTTGCCGCCCTCCACATTGATTCCGCGCACGAGCGCCGGGTTGTCGCGCCAGTTGCCTGACGCGAGCTTGTTCACCCAGGGCAGGATCGCGGCGCAGATGGCCTGCGAAGACGTCTGCGGGACCGCACCTGGCATGTTGGTTACGGCGAAATGGATGACTCCCTCCTCGACATACGTCGGCTCCTTCCAGGTCGTCGGACGGGACGTCTCGAAACATCCGCCCTGGTCGATCGAGATGTCCACCACCACGCTGCCGTCTTCCATCCCGCGGATCATGTCGCGACTGAGCACATGGGGTGCAACTGCCCCGGTGACGAGCACTGCGCCCACCACGAGGTCCGCAGTGGCCACTTCCCGGGCGACCACTTCCTCGTAGGGATAAAGGGCGGTGACATTGTTGCCGAGCCGCATCATCTCCTCCATGCGGTCCTGGCGTTTCTCGAACACCACGACGTGCGAGCCACCCGACGCCGCCAGTGCGGCGGAGTTGCCGCCTGCGGCTCCCGCGCCGAATACGACGACCTTGCCGCGTTCGGTGGAAGGCAAGCCCCCCAGCAGCTTGCCCTTGCCGCCCATCGGCTGATGCAGCAGGTGCGTGCCGACCTGCACGGCGATCTTGCCCGCGATGATCGACATGGGTGCAAGCAGGGGCAGGTCGCCGTTGTCAAACTCGACGGTCTCGAACGCGACACCCGTAAGCCCGATGTCCAGCAGCCGGCGCGTGAGGTCCGGCAATGGCGCGAGGTGCAGATAGCAGAACAGCAGATGATCGGAGCGCAACAGCGCGAGGTCACCCTCGATGGGCTCCTTCACCTTGACGATCAACTGCCCGCGTTCGTAAAGGCCTGCGGCGTCGGGCGCGACCTTCACCCCGAGGCGGGTGTAGTCCGTATCCTTGAACCCGCTCTTGATCCCGGCAGACTGCTCGATCCAGACCTCGTGGCCACGGCGGACCAGATCGCCGGCGGCTGCAGGCACGAGCGCGACGCGCCCTTCGAGTGTCTTGGTTTCACGCGGGACGCCGATGCGCATGACTTGCTCCGAATCAAGAGTGGGGAAGACAGTGACGACTGCGAATGCGCGGGCGATGCACCCCGCCGGATGCAGCTCCGCCTGACGCGCCCCCGGGCCGGGCAACCCCACGGGACGCCCGGTAATGACAGGAATTGTGGCGCATTGGAAGCCTTGATTCGATCGCGGCCGGGCCCCATCCTCGAAGCCCCGTCGCGGTGTCCGGGTCGGTGATCGACCGCCGGCCGGGGCTGCGCGTCCACTGGCGAGTTTACATGAGCGATTCCAGACACTGCCGCGTGCTGATCCTCGGATCCGGCCCCGCGGGCTACAGCGCTGCGGTGTATGCCGCGCGCGCGAACCTGAAGCCGGTGATGATCACGGGCATGGAACAGGGTGGCCAGCTCATGACCACCACCGACGTGGACAACTGGCCGGGCGATGTCGAGGGATTGCAGGGGCCGGCCCTCATGGAGCGCATGCAGAAGCACGCGGAGCGCTTCGACACCGAGATGATCTTCGACCACATCATCGAAGCCGACGTACGCGAGCGGCCCTTCCGCCTGCGCGGCGACAGCGGGACCTACACCTGCGACGCGCTGATCATCACCACGGGTGCGACCGCGAAGTACCTCGGTATCGAGTCGGAACAACGCCTGCGCGGCAAAGGCGTCTCGGCGTGCGCGACCTGTGATGGCTTCTTCTTCAAGGGCCAGGAGGTTGCCGTCGTCGGCGGCGGCAACACTGCGGTCGAAGAGGCGCTGTACCTGACCAACATCGCCAGCAAGGTGACCGTGGTGCATCGCCGTGACAAGTTCAAGGCGGAGAAGATCCTCCAGGAAAAACTGTTCGAGAAGGAGCGTGCGGGCAAGGTGCGACTGCTCTGGCACCACACAGTCGACGAAGTGCTGGGCGACGAGTCGGGTGTCAATGGTCTGCGCGTACGTTCGACCCAGGACGCCTCGACGCAGGACCTCGATGTGAGCGGCGTGTTCATCGCCATCGGACACACGCCCAATACGCAGCTCTTCGAGGGCCAGCTTGAGATGCGCAATGGCTACATCACCATTCGCACCGGGCTCGAAGGCAATGCAACGCAGACTTCAGTACCGGGTGTGTTCGCCGCAGGAGATGTCGCCGACCAGGTGTACCGTCAGGCGATCACGTCTGCGGGCTTCGGTTGCATGGCCGCCCTCGACGCCGAGAAATACCTCGACGCGCTGGGACTCGCGGGGTGAGGCGGACAGCGTCGCGCCACTGGCGCGACCCGCCGAACGCACAAAACAGGATGTTTTGGGCCGGATGCGACTTGGCGAGCGCAGGATGCGCAGAGCCTAGTCGCCTCGGCAAGGCCGCCACGATTTCCACGCGCCTGCGCGGCACTGCCGCCCGCGTCGGCGAACGCCATGGGCAGGGTGAGGCGGAAAGCGTCGCGCCACTGGCGCGACCCGCCGAACGCCCGCGCAGGGAGGTGCGGGCCGGACTTTTCGATGGAGCGGGACGCGGAATCGAAAAGTCTCGGGCCGGATGCGACTTGGCGAGCGCAGGGTGAGGCGGACAGCGTCGCGCCACTGGCGCGACCCGCCGAACGCCCGCACACGGAAGGTGCGGGCCGGACTTTTCGATGGAGCGGGACGCGGAATCGAAAAGCGCAGAGCCTGGTCGCCTCGGCACGTTTGCGTCCTGTTTTCCACGCGGCTGCGCGGCACTGCCGCGCGCAGCGCGCCTGTACGCACGCGGAAAAGTGAGTGACCCCCTTCCCGGGAATCTCCATCCGGCGGTCCGTGCGAACCTCCGATTGCATCAACATGGACCTTTGCGGGCGAGGAAGAGAACATCGGCGCCATGTCGTACCACCCACCCTGCGCCCCTTCCCCTGCCGACGCTCGTCTGGAGTTGCGCACGCACGCCGGCATCGCGTCGATTCCCGCGCCGGCCTGGGACGCGCTCGATCCCTCCGCGCACCCCTTCACCCGGCATGCGTTCCTGCTCGCCATGGAAGCTTCGGATTCGGTGCGCGTGGACGCGGGCTGGTCGCCTTGCCACGTCGCGCTCTGGCAGGGCGCGAGCCTGGTCGCGGCTTCGCCCGCCTACCTCAAGTCGAACTCGCACGGCGAGTTCGTGTTCGACCAGTCCTGGGCGCGTGCATCGCTGCGCGCGGGTCTCGCGTATTACCCGAAACTCCTGCTGGCGGTGCCGTATTCGCCCGTCAGTGGTCCCCGCCTCTTGGCACTCGACGACAGCACCCGCGCGACCCTTGCGCGGTCGTTGATCGCGGCCGCAGAACCCCTCGATGTCTCGGGGGTACATGTCAACTTCGCTCAGGCCGCGGATACCAGAGCCCTTGACGAAGCCGGCTTCATCGCGCGACACGACGTGCAGTTCCACTGGCGCAACGACGGCCAGTGGCGCGACTGGAGCGATTTCAGCGCCGCGCTGAGCACCAAGCGCCGCAAGAACATCCGCCAGGAGCGCGGGCGACTTCTGCGCGCGGGATGGCGGTTCGAACGACTCGAGGGCGACGCCATCGATGCCGGGGTGCTCGACGCCGCATTCGCGCTCTATCAGCGGACATTCGCCTCCAAGTACAACCACGCCGCGTTGACCCGGCAATTCTTCGAGCGCCTGCACGCTGCCATGCCCGGTGCCCTGATGATCGTGCGTGCGAGCCACGCCGACGGGTTCACCGCGATGGCCATCTCGGTGCAGTCGGCGACCACGCTCTACGGACGCTACTGGGGGAGCGACGCCGACGAGGTGCCGGGTCTGCACTTCGAAACCTGCTACCACCAGGGCATCGAACACTGCCTCTCGACGGGCCGGTCGGTGTTCGAACCGGGCGCGCAGGGCGAACACAAGCTCGCGCGCGGCTTCCTGCCTGTCGTCACCGAGTCGCGCCACTGGCTGCGGGAACCACGACTGCACCAGGCAGTACGGCAAGCGATGCAATCCGAGCGCACGCACGTGGCTCGCTACCGCGAGGAACTTCTCGCACACTCCCCGTTCGCGATGCGCACGCAATGAAACTGCCGCAACTCGGCG
>JBGTIG010000236.1:0-5419 GCA_041745755.1 Lysobacterales bacterium | reverse complement strand
CGAGCCGGTACTGCGCGCGCACCTCGACGTGCTGAAGCTGCTGCCCGACGCCTTGCTGCTGATCGCGCCCCGACACCCCGAGCGGTTCCGCCCGGTGCTCGCGCTTGCGCAGGAACTCGGGCTCGACTGCCGCGTCCGCACCGCACACGCGCAGCCGCGAAAAGACACCCAGTGCTTCGTGATCGACACCATGGGCGAGCTGTTGCCGTATTTCGCCGCGTGCGAGGTGGCGTTCGTCGCCGGATCGCTGGTGCCCATCGGCGGGCACAACGTGCTGGAACCCGCCGTGCTGGGTAAGCCGGTGGTCGTCGGCCCGCACACTTTCAACTTCGCCGAGGTCACGCAGTCGCTGATCGAGGCGGGTGCCGCCATTCGTATCGATAGCGGCGTCGGCCTGGCACCGGCGATCGCAGGACTGTTGACCGACCTGCAAGAGCGCGCGGCGATGAGTCGTGCGGCACTCGCGGTGGTGATGCGCGAACGCGGTGCGGTCGACCGCACCCTGGCGATCATCGCCGACGCGCTGCACGACTGCGGGGATGCAGATCGCTGACCCAGCGCGGGAGATTTCGCTGGAAGCCTTCTCCCTGCGGGGGGACAACGCACCTGGCTTGCCCCTCACCCGGCGCTTTGCGCCACCCCACTCCGTGCCCCGGCCCGAGCCTCGCTCGGGCGTTCGTACGTGCGCGAGCCTTCGGCTCGCAGCCGCACTTACTCACCCCCACTGCGCGGGGCGAGGGGCGAAGCGGGTGCGCCCAGTTTCTTGCGCTATTCGGTGTCGCCGGGGCGGTCTTCGCCCGTACTGTCAGGCGCTTCGAGCTCCACGGCGGAGGAGTCTTCGCCATCACGGCGGGTCGGGTCGGGAACCAGGACCGGTTTGCGCTCGTCCGTCAACAGCGCGTTGACCTCGACGAGGTCGGCGCGCTCGATGTCGCCCGCGTTCTGCTTCAGGCGCAGCCCGTTGACGATGTAGTTGTGCCGTGCCAGCGAGTAGTCGCGTTGCGCCTGGAAGAGTTGTCGCTGCGCGATCAACAGGTCGACGATGTTGCGCGTGCCGACCTCGTAACCCGCCTGCACCGCCTCGACCGCGGACGTGGCGGAGAATACTGCCTGGCGCCGAGCCTCGATTTCCGCGATGCCGCCGGTGATCGCGCGGTGCGAAAAGCGCGTCTGGCGCACCACGCTGCGTTCGGTCTGCTCCAGCACGTCACGCTGGACGTCGCGGTCATGGACCGCACGGCGGGCTGTCGCGCTGACCAACCCACCGGAGAAGATCGGAACATTGAGCTGGAGGCTGACGGTACCGTTCGCGCTGGTGCTTTCGCTGTCGGTCGAGAAGAACCCGCCCCGACTGCCGCTGGACGTGCTGTCGAGGTAGTTGCCGACCAGGTCGACGGTTGGCAGGTGCCCCGCCCGCGCGGTGGCGATGTTTTCTTCCGCGGCCGAGACGGCGAACTGCTGCGCGGCGATCTGCGGATTCTGCTTGCGTGCGCTTTCCACCCACGCCTCGATGTCAACGGGCTCGGGCGGTCGCAAGGGCAGCTCCTCGCGGAGCGCCTTGATGGTCTCGACCGGCGCGCCGATGATCTCGGTCAGCGCCTCCTCGGCATCTTCGAGCGCGAAATCCGCCAGCACCACGGCGGCCGTCGCAGCGTCGCGCTGTGCCTGCGCCTCGTTCACGTCGGTGATCGCCGCGAGCCCTACCTCGAACCGCTGCTGCGCCTGGTCGAACTGGCGACCGAGCGCGGTCGCCTCGGCGTTGGAGAACGCCAGCGTGTCTTCGGCAGTCAGCACGTTGAAGTACGCTTCGGCGACGCGCACGTACAGCGCGTCCTCTGCCTGCAGGTACAGCGCATCACCTTGTGCGGCCAGCGCGCGCGCGCCGCGCAGGCGAGTGTAATTGGCCCAGTCGAACACGCTCTGGCGCAGCTGCAATCCGTAGCTGTCGGCCTCGGTATCGACATCGAAGCCCTGGTTGATGATCTGCCCGGTATCGGGATCGAACTGCGGCGACGAGCCGTCGCCGCGGGTACGACCGGTGTCGGCGGTGGCGGCGATGGTGGGCAGCAGGGCGGCCCGAGACTGCGCGATGCCCTCGTCTATCGCATCGGAGCGGTTCTGTGCGGCGGACAGCTGCGGATCGTTGCGACGCGCCAGGTCGTAGGCACCGAGCAGATCCAGCTGGGCGGAATGGACGGCGCCGGTCGATACCATCGCGGCGACGGCCAGGGAAAGGGGCAATTTGCGGAAATACGCGGACATGGAGAATCCTGAAAGGACGGGAATCCTGGAGAACGATGCAGCGGAAAGCGGATCGCGCACCATCACAAAAAGAAGCGCGGTCGTGGCGCTCCACCCACAAGATACGGCAGGTCGGTCTCGAATAGACTTTCCTCCTGGAAACCGTCGGCGACCCGGGTGATCAGCAACGCCTCCATCACGGGCGACTCGCCGCGTACGATGAACATGCGTCCGCCCGGCGCCAGCCATTCGCGCCACGCTCCCGGCACCGCGAATACGGCGCCGGTAACCGCGATCGCATCGAAAGCCTGCGGCGGCACGAAATCGGCAAGCGCATCGGCGATATTCACCGCCACGTTCGCCAGCCCGGCATCGGCGATCCGCCGGCGCGCGCTGCGCGCCAGGGCAGCGTCGATCTCCACACTCGTGACCACGCGCGCAAGATCCGCGAGACAGGCAGTCAGGAACCCGCTGCCGGTGCCGATTTCGAGCGCGTGCTCGGTGGGGCCGACGGCGAGCGCCTGCAGCACGCGCCCTTCGACGATTGGCTTCATCATGACTTCCGTGTCGTTGATCGGAAGCGCAACGTCGGCGAACGCGAGCTTGCGCAGACGCGGCAGGACGAAATGCTCCCGGCGAACGCTGGCCAGTGTCGCCAGCACGCGGGGATCGAGCACCTCCCACGGACGAATCTGCTGCTCGATCATGTTGAATCGTGCGCGTTCGGTATCAGCATTCATTGCAGTTGAAGTCCCGACACCCCAGACAAGCTCGACAATTGGCCATCAGAATATCCGGTCTGGTCCACCGCCTCATCCCTGCGCTGGTGGTGAGCCCTGAGCCTGACGAAGGGTCGAACCTTCGACGGCACGGACCGACCTTGCGTTCCCCGCTCCGACGCTCGCCCAGGCACGGCGCGGCGAAGTTCAGCATCGGGGGCGCTGGCATTTTCACAAAGTGCCGGAAGTCACCGGAACCGCGACGTGGCGCGGATTCGGCTCGCCCTGGCGCGCCGGCTCGTCGCGCCTCACGCGGAACCACGCCGCGTAAAGCGCGGGCAGGAACAGCACCGTCAACAGCGTGGCGACGGTGAGTCCGCCCATGATCGCGACCGCCATCGGGCCGAAGAACACGCTGCGCGAGAGCGGCAGCATCGCGAGGATCGCCGCGAGCGCGGTCAGCACGATGGGGCGCAGTCGTCGCACCGTGGCGTCGACTACCGACTGCCAACGTGGATGGCCGGCTGCGATGTCCTGCTCGATCTGATCCACCAGGATCACCGAGTTGCGCATGATCATCCCTGACAGCGCGATCGTGCCGAGCATCGCCACGAAGCCGAACGGCACGCGGAATACCAGCAGGAACAGCGTCACCCCGATCATGCCGAGCGGCGCGGTGACGAGCACCAGCGCAGTACGCGAGAAGCTCCGCAGTTGCAGCATGAGCAGGGTGGTGATGACGGCCAGCATGAGCGGCACGCCGGCGGCCACGGATCTCGAACCCTTGCCGGAGTCCTCCACGGTGCCGCCGATTTCGAGTCGATACCCGGCTGGCAGCCTGGCGCGCAAAGCGTCGAGTTCGGGCGCGAGCTGCGCGATCACCGTGGCCGGCAACACCTTCCCGTAAAGATCGGCGCGCACCGTCACGGTCGGCAGGCGGTCGCGGCGCCAGATGATGCCGTCCTCGAGGCCATACTCGAGATCGGCGATCTGCCGGAGCGCGATCGTCGTCCCGTTGGTCGTCGGCACCGCGAGATCCGCCAGCAGACTCAGCTGCTCGCGTTCGTCGGCAGGGCCGCGCAGCACAATGTCGATGAGCTCGTCGTCCTCGCGATACTGGCTGACGCGCGAGCCGGTGACCGAACTCTGCAGGAAATCGGCAAGCGCCTCCGAGGAGATGCCGAGGAGTCGCGCACGATCCTGGTCCAGGCGCATGCGCACGACCTTGCTGGGCTCGTCCCAGTCGAGGTGCACGTTCGCGAGCAGTGCATTGCCACGCACGCCGGCGGCGAGTTCCCGCGCGAGCCTGCGCACGGTGGGGATGTCCTCGCCCGATACGCGGAACTGGATGGGGAAGCCCACGGGCGGCCCGTTCTCGAGTCGGGAAACGCGACCCCGCACGTTGGCGAAATCCGTCTCGAACAACTTGATCAGCCGCGCGCGCACGCGTTCCCGCGCGTCGATGTCGTGGGTCAGTAGAACGAACTGCGCGAAACTCGCGGCCGGGAGCTGCTGGTCGAGAGGCAGGTAGAAGCGCGGGGCGCCGGTGCCGACGTAGGCCACGAAACTCTCGATGTCGCGATCGGACTCGAGCTGCTCCTCGAGCTTGCGCACTTCCGTGGCCGTTGCCGCAAGCGAAGCGCCCTCGGGCAGCTTGACGTCGACCATGAGTTCGAGGCGCGTGGAATCGGGAAAGAATTGCTGCTCGACGAAGCGGAACCCGAGCAGCGACAGCGCGAACAGTCCAGCCGTGGCCGAGATCACCAGCCACCGGTGGGAGAGCGTCCAGTCGATGAGCGACCGAAAGCGCTTGTAGAACGGCTTCTGGTAGGGATCGTGATGCCCGCCATCGGCGTCTGCGCGCGCGCCGTGCCCATCCGGCAGCAGCCGATAGCCGAGATACGGAATGAACACCACAGCGACTATCCACGAGATGAGCAGCGCGATCGTCACCACCTGGAAGATCGAACGCGTGTATTCGCCGGTACCCGACGCCGCAGTGGCAATAGGCAGGAATCCGGCGGCGGTCACCAGCGTTCCCGTCAGCATGGGGAACGCGGTGCTGCGATACGCGAATGCCGCGGCCTCGACGCGGTCGAGCCCCTGCTCGAGCTTCACCGCCATCATCTCGACCGCGATGATCGCGTCGTCGACCAGCAGGCCGAGCGCCACCACCAGCGCGCCCAGCGAAATCTTGTGCAGATCGATTTGGAGGTAATACATCACCGCGAAGGTCATCGCCAGTACCAGCGGAATCGACAGCGCAACCACCGTGCCCGTGCGAAGTCCCAGCGCAAGGAAACTCACGATCAGCACGATGGCGATCGCCTCACCCAGCACGCGCACGAACTCGCGGATCGAACGCTTGACCGCGCGCGGCTGGTCGGCGACGCGTTCGAGCTCGAGCCCCACCGGAAGCGTGGCCGCGAGGCGGGCGGTTTCGGCGTCGAGCGCGGCGC
>JBGTIG010000235.1:0-2108 GCA_041745755.1 Lysobacterales bacterium | reverse complement strand
CAATGCCTCGCGCATGGCGCTGCGCGGCGACGGCAAGCACAAGGTTTCGCTCGACAAGGTCATCCGGACCATGCGCGATACCGGCCGCGACATGCAGGACAAGTACAAGGAAACCTCGCGCGGCGGCCTGGCGGTAAATGTGATCGAGTGCTGAGGGCGGGATGCGGAGATTGAAGCAGGATAGGCGGTCCGGTGAAGCAGCCTTCAGTAACCCGTTCACCCGCGGAATGTCGCTGGGACCGAAAGCCAATCAAGGCAGTGCCGGGCCCGGTTCGCCGCTGGTCCAGTTCCACTGGCGACCAAGACCTGTTGCACAACGGCCGAAACCGCCGTAGCCTTGGGCGATTGTTAATGGCGCGTTACGGGTCACACCACTTTCCGCACGGGGACACATTCCGATGAAATCACGCATTCTGCTGGGCGCAGCGCTGCTCACCCTGGCCGTAGGTTCCGCCTTCGCAGCCAAGGGGGATCCGTCGTCGCTTGTAACGCGCGTCTCCCAAGGTCCGGGGGCTCCCGATGGCGTGCCCACGGTCACCTTCAACGCGAGCATCGCGCCCAACAACACCACGACCAGCTGCCCGACTACAGCGGGCGCCCAGCCGGCTCCGGGCGAGCCGGTGATCTCTCTCAACATCGGACCCAATGCCGTAGTGACCGGATTCGGCTTCGATACGACCCAGACCGCATTCGACCCCAGCTGGCTCAGCGAAATGGCGATCGTGTTCTACTCATCTGCGGGCGCACAGTTCTTCGTCACTCCAGGCGTGGGCATCGACATGCCCGGTGGTCCCACGGTCTTCTCGAGCAATGGCGTGATCGATCTGACCGACAGCACGCCCATCCCGAACCTCACCGTGGGTCCGGACGGCATTCTTCGCCTCGGACTCTGTGAAACCTTCAATGACGCCGCCGTTGTCATCGACGGGACGTTCTCCGTGCCTTCCACGATGACTGTCGCCTGCAACAACTGCGTGGACCCGACCGGTCCGCCGCCCGGAGCCGACCTCGCGCTGACCCAGAGCAACAACGCGGGTGGCAGTGCGCTGCTGATCGGCAACACGTTCGAGAAGACACTCACCGTCACCAACAATGGCCCGTCGACCGCGACCGCCATCACCGTGACCGATACGCTTCCGCCGCAGCTGACGTTCGTCAGCAGCACCTGCGGCGCGGTTGCCACGGGCCAGACAGTGACGTACACCATCCCGTCGATCGCGAACGGTTCGGCCAACAATTGCGTGCTGACGGTGCGCGTGGCGTCGGCCGGGACGATCACCAACACCGCGACGATCACGTCCTCGACGCCCGCCGATCCGACGGCCGCCAACAACACCACGACGGCGCAGATCGGTCCGACCGGTGGCGGTATCGCGCAGACGCCGGTACCGGCGCTAGATCGCAACATGCTGCTGGTGCTGCTGGGTCTCGTGACGCTCTTCGGCGCCATCGCGATGCGCCAGCGCCAGGCCTGATCGCCAGCCAAATTGTCGCTGCGCTGTTCGGCAGCGACCCTGTTCCCCGAAAGCCCGCCTCGCGCGGGTTTTCGCTTTGCGCGCTGTGGCGAGACCGGTTTCTCGGCGCGCCTCTCCGTCGGGTCTCGCTCAGGTGAGAAGTGCGCGCAGTGGATCCAGGAGCGATCCGAAAGCGGTCGTGCGCCGGGTGTCGCTCATCAGCCCGATCTTTATCTGCGCCGCACTAGCGGAGCGCACCGCACGCTGCACGTGGCTGAAGCGGAGGCACGCGGGATCGAATTCGAGGCCGCAAAATGCGAGCAGTCGTCGCGTTTCGCCCTCGGGATCGGACAGGAAATTTTCGTGCTGCTGCACGCGCACGCGATTCGGAAATCGCGCGGCCCAGGCGTCACCCAGACGCACCTGATCACGCCAGTAGGCGGCGAGCGTCTCAAACCCGTAGGCGAATCCTGCGCGCCCTGGCGCGAACAGCTGCTTGTAACAGGACCAGCAGGTCTCGACCGGATCGCGTCGGCAATCGATGATCCGCGCTCCCGGCAGCATGGCGAGCGCTGCTCCCACGAACGGCCAGTTCTCCGGCAGCTTGTCGGTCGAGATCGGCCGATCCATCCTCCACCGCGCGCTCATGGCGAG
>JBGTIG010000234.1:0-13609 GCA_041745755.1 Lysobacterales bacterium | reverse complement strand
CGCCGATGCGCGCAATCTCCGCGAGCGCCGCGGGCGTGTTCAGATCGTCCTCGAGCGCAGCCTGCACGCCCGCGGGAACGTCCCTCGCCGTGGCGGGCGTCGACTCGTGACCCGCGTCGCGCAAGGTTCCATACAGCCGGTCGAGCGTTCGCACCGACTGTTCGATGAGGCCATCGGACCATTCGAGCGGCTGCCGGTAGTGCGCCGAAAGCAGCGCGAGACGCAACGCCTCGGGGGGATGCCGGTCCAGCAGATCGCGAATCTTCTCGATGTTGCCGACCGACTTCGACATCTTCGCGCCGCCGAATGTCAGCAGCCCATTGTGCAACCAGTACCTCGCCAACGGCGCACCGCCGTGCGCGCACTCGCTCTGCGCGATCTCGTTCTCGTGATGCGGAAACTGCAGGTCGATGCCGCCCGCGTGGATGTCCAGGGTTTCGCCCAGATGCGCGGCGGCCATCGCCGAACATTCGATGTGCCAGCCCGGCCGGCCACGTCCCCACGGGGACTCCCAGCCTGGCAGATCGTCGGTCGAAGGCTTCCAGAGCACGAAATCACCGGCATCGCGCTTGTACGGAGCGACCTCGACCCGCGCGCCCGCCAGCAGTTCATCGGGGTCGCGCCGTGAGAGCTTGCCGTAGTCCGGGAACGCAGCCACGGAGAACAGCACGTGGCCTTGCGCCGCGTAGGCGTGGCCGCTCGCGATCAGCCGCTCGCAAATCGCGAGGATGGGTTCGACATGCGCGGTCGCCTCGGGCTCGAGGTCAGGCGGCTCGACACCCAGCCTCGCCGTATCCTCGCGGAACGCGGCGGCGTAGCGATCGGTGATGACGCTGATGGGGACACCTGCGTCTCGCGCCGCGTGGTTGATCTTGTCGTCGATGTCGGTGATGTTGCGTGCGTATCGCACCGCGCCGTAGCGCTCCCGCAGCAGGCGCGCCAGCAGGCCGAACACCACGTACGGCCGTGCGTTGCCGATATGCGCGAAGTTGTAGACGGTGGGGCCGCAGACATACAGCGTCGGGCACGCCGGATCCTTCGGCGTGAACCGTTCGAGGCGGCGGGTCAGGCTGTTGTAGAGGTGCAGGGACACCGGTCAAATTGTAGCGAGCGATGCAATTGTTCAGGAAACGTGAAATTTGCACAGCCTCAATTCAGCTTGGGAGTGGTTTCATCGGGACATCGTCCCCTTCCCGTCCCACCGGAGGCCTTCGTGAGGTGCAATCGAAATTCGCTGGCTGCGGCGGTCGCCCTTGCTATTGGCTTGGCCTTGAGCGCCGGCGCCGCCTCCGCGCAGAATTATGCCGTTGCGCGTCACGGCAGCCGCGAACATGTCCGGTTTGGGTTCGCAGACGTCCTGCGGGTTGATCCCGTGTATCGGCAGGTTCGCGAATCCCGGCCGCGGGAGGAATGCTTCGACGAGGAAGTCACGCGTGTCGAACGCAGGGATGGCACCGGGGGAACAATCGTGGGCGCACTGGTCGGCGGCGCGCTCGGCAATACCATCGGCGGGGGCGATGGCCGCCGCGCTGCGACAGTGGCGGGCGCGGTGATTGGCGGTGCGGTCGGCGGCAATGTCGACCGCAACAACGACGGACCGGCGCGGGAGTATCGCGATCTCGAGACCCGCTGCCGTCTGGTGGAAGAAGTGGCGACGCGACGCGAACTGGTCGGGTACGACGTCGAGTATCGCTATCGCGGCGATGTCTACCAGTCGCGGATCGACTACGACCCCGGTTCGAGACTCCGCGTCAGGGTGGCAGTCGCGCCGACCCGCTAGGAGTCTGGGCGGCAGAAGCGTTCGAGGCGAAACGGTGATGGCGAGGGTCGCAGGCAGTGATCGAGCGAGGCGAATACCCGTAGGTATTTAACGAGTTCGAGCGCTTTCCGCAGCCGTCGATGGCGCCGTTGCAGCCCGGACGGCTTCTGCCGCCCAGATCCCTCGGGAACCTCTGAACAAGGTTCGGAGGTTCCGCGATACAGGGAGGAATCGCCACGAATCAATCGACAGGCGATTGATTCGTGGGAGCAGGGTTCGGACCCGCGCCGAACTCGGCGCCGCTCAGGCATTCAGGATGACTCGATCAGACCTTCCCTACGTGTTTGCCCCGGGTCGGGCTTGAACACGGCGACCGGCCGAGGTTGCCTGTCGCGCGTGCCGCGTGCTCCAATGCCCGCATGATCCGCGCAACGAACCTTGACCCCGTCATCCTGCTGGGCGCTGACCTCGCGTCCGGCATGACCTCACGTGCGCGCCGCGAAACCGGCGACTGAAGGGACGCGCGTTGGATTCAACTCGCATGCCCGGCAGACGCCGGGTTTTTTTTTTTGGGGCGTCGATCCTCCCTGACCGGGCCGTCGCCGTCCGCTGCAAAGAGTTCTCCCTGTGCTCCTGACTCGATTCCCATGACCCGACCCGGCGCGACCCGCAACTTTCTCGATACGCAGGATCGATCGCGCGCCGAGCTCGATGCCCTGCTCGATCTGGCGTCGGAGCTCAGGCGCAATCCGCGGACGCAGGCGATGAGCGGACGCAGCATCGCGCTGGTGTTCTTCAACCCCTCGATGCGGACCCGCACGTCCTTCGAACTCGGCGCATGGCAGATGGGGGGGCACGCGGTGGTGCTCGCCCCTGGAAAGGACGCCTGGGGCATCGAGTTCGAGCCCGCGGCCGTCATGGAAGGCGACGCCGAAGAGCACGTGGCCGAGGTGGCGCGCGTGCTGTCGCGCTACGTCGATCTCATCGGCGTGCGCGCGTTTCCCGCCTTCCGGGATTGGGCTGTGGACCGCGAGGATCGGGTCATCCGGGCTTTCGCCCGTCACGCCAGTGTTCCGGTCATCAACCTCGAAACAATCCTGCACCCCTGCCAGGAACTCGCGCACGCCATGGCACTGCGCGATCGACTAGGTGACCTCCGGGGCGCCAAGTACGTACTGACCTGGACCTATCATCCGAAACCGCTCAACACCGCGGTCGCAAACTCCGCGCTGCAGATCGCGACGCGAATGGGAATGGACGTCACGCTGCTGTGTCCCACACCGGCGTACGCGCTCGATCAGCGTTACCTCGACATCGCGAAGGAAAACGCCGAGGCCAATGGCGGTTCGATACACGTCAGCCACGATATCGACCAGGCGTATCGGGGCGCGCAGGTCGTATACGCCAAGAGCTGGGGCGCGCTGCCGTATTTCGGTCGTTGGGACGAGGAGAGACCGATTCGCGAGGCGAACCGGCACTTCATCGTCGACGAGCGCAAGATGGCGTTGACGGATGGGGCGGTGTTCAGCCATTGCCTGCCGCTTCGGCGCAACGTAAAGGCGACGGATGCGGTGATGGATTCGCCTGCCTGCATCGCCATCGACGAGGCCGAAAACCGGTTGCACGTGCAGAAGGCGGTGATGAGTACCCTGCTGGAGGCTTCCACATGAGCGTCGCGGGCGATGTGGTGCTGGCGTTCTCGGGCGGCCTCGATACGAGTTTTTGCGTGCCGTACCTGAGGGAACAGGGATACGCGGTGCATACCGTATTCGCCGACACCGGCGGCGTCGATGCCGAAGAGCGCGGAACCATCGAACAGCGCGCGCAGGAGCTTGGCGCCGCGTCGCACCGCACCGTCGACGGGGGCCCCGCGCTGTGGTCGGATTTCGTCAAACCGCTGGTATGGGCGGGCGAGGGATACCAGGGACAGTATCCACTGCTGGTCTCCGATCGCTACCTGATCGTCGAGGCAGCGCTTGCGCGCTGCGTGGAACTTGGCACGCGCCGCATCGCCCACGGCTGCACCGGCATGGGCAACGACCAGGTCCGATTCGATCTCTCCGTCAAGGCACTTGGCGATTTCGAGATCCTGGCGCCGATTCGCGAGATCCAGCGCGATCACACCGAGGTCCGCGCCTTCGAGCAGCGGTACCTGGAGCAACGGGGATTTGCCGTTCGCGCGAAGCAACAGGCGTACACGATCAACGAGAATCTGCTCGGACTCACGATGTCAGGGGGAGAGATCGATCGATGGGAGGCGCCGGGCGCGGACGCCCGGGGCTGGTGCAGCGCGCGAGAGGAGTGGCCTGCGACGCCGCTCCGCGTGACGCTCACCTTCGAAAGCGGCGAGGCCGTCGCCATCGACGGCGAGCCAATCGCCGGGCACTTGCTGCTAGCGCGGCTCAATCACGAGTTCGCGCGTTATGGCGTGGGTCGGGGACTCTACACGGGCGACACCACGATCGGTCTCAAGGGCCGGATCGTCTTCGAGGCACCGGGAATCACCGCGCTGCTCGTGGCGCATCGCGCGCTGGAGGAAGCGGTGCTCACCCGGCACCAGAACCGGTACAAGCCCGCGATCGCACGGCAGTGGGTGGAACTGGTCTACGAGGGCTTCTACCACGACCCGCTCAAACGCGATCTCGAGGCGTTTCTCGCATCGAGCCAGTCCTCGGTCAACGGGGACGTCGTGCTGGAAACCACAGGCGCGCGCGTCGATGCCGTGGCGGTCCGGTCGCCGCATCTGCTGAAGTCGAGGGGAGCGACCTACGCACAGTCGGCCGACTGGGGGGTTGCCGAGGCGGAAGGCTTCATCAAGCTCTACGGCATGTCCAGCACGCTCTGGGCCGAAGTCAATCGCGTGCGACAGCCATGACGCCAGCCTGCTCCAGGGTGTGCAACCTGCCGCCGGTGGGCCACTGGCGATGAACCGCGATGACAGCATGGCGGTGTCGCTGCGGCACCTCGAGGCACTGGTGGCCTTCGATACCCGCAATCCGCCACGGTCGATCGGCACGGACGGCATCTTCGATTATCTGCGTGCGCAGCTGCCGGGATTCGCGTGCGAGGTGGTCGATCACGGCGCCGGCGCAGTGTCGATGCTCGCGCGCCGGGGCGCGCCCGATCGCGTGTTCAATGCACACCTGGACACTGTCCCCGCATCGGCAGGCTGGACAGCCGATCCGCTGCGACTGCGCCTTGTCGATGAGCGTGCCATCGGGCTCGGTGCCTGTGACATCAAGGGCGCGGTGGCCTGCATGCTCGCGGCCGCCAGCGCAACCACCGGCGACGTCGCACTGTTGTTCACGACGGACGAGGAAGCCAATGACGCGCGCTGCGTCGCCGCCTTCCTCGCGGGCGCAGGGTCTGCCTACCGGCAGGCCATCATCGCGGAGCCGACCCGTTGCGCGGCGGTCCTTGCGCATCGCGGAATCAGCTCGGTCGAGATGACGTTCCGGGGCGTCGCGGGCCACGCATCGGGTGCGCAGGCGCCGACCTCCAGTGCCTTGCACCAGGCAGTGCGCTGGGGCGCTCGGGCACTCGAAGAAGTTTCGGCGCAGGCAGACACGCGCTTCGGTGGGCTCACGGGTCTACGGTTCAACATCGGTCGCATCGAAGGCGGCATCAAGGCCAACATGATCGCGCCGGATACGCTGGTGCGTTTCGGCTTCCGCCCGCTGCCGTCGCAGTCCTTCGAGGAGCTGCACGATCGATGGCGATCGATTGCTGAAGTCGGGGCTCCCGAATCCTATCGCGAGACATTCCGGGGACCGGCGCTGCCGGCCGGCGTGGGCAGCGCGGCCGAGGACGCCCGCATCGAGGCGCGCGATCTCGCCGATGCGCTGAATCTGACGGTGGGCGGCGCCGTGGATTTCTGGACCGAGGCTGCGCTGTTCTCGCAGGCGGGTCTGGTGTCCCTGGTGTTTGGACCCGGCGATATTGCCCAGGCGCACGCCGCGGACGAGTGGGTGGCTCTGGATCAGCTCGAGTCCGCGACAGCCAGTTATAGCCGCATGTTCGGAGTCGGGACATGATCGCGGAACTGCGCCCGACCATTGTGCGGCTGCTGTCGAACATGGCGAGTGCCAAGGAGATCCAGCAGTACCTCAGGCGATTCGCGCAACAGGACGCCGCGCGGTTCGCAGTGGTGAAGGTGGGTGGCGCCGTGCTGCGCGACGAGCTCGACGCGCTGGTGTCCTCGCTGGCCTTCCTGCAGCAGGTGGGTCTGACGCCGATCGTGCTGCACGGATCGGGCCCGCAGCTCGATGCCGAGATGGAAGCGGCGGGCATCGGCAAGGTCATTCGCGACGGACTGAGGGTGACCGATGCGGCGACACTCGCGATCGTGCGACGGGTCGCCCAGCAGGAGAACCTGCGACTGGTCGATTCACTGCAGGCCGCCGGCGTGCGCGCAACCTCGATCCAGACCGGCGTGTTCACCGCCGAGTTCGTCAACCGGCGGAAGTATGGCCTGGTGGGCAAGGTCGCAGGGGTGACCACGGCGGGGATCGAAGGCGCCATTCGCGCGGGATCCATCCCCGTGATCGCCTCGCTCGGAGAAACCATCGGCGGGCAGATCCTCAATCTCAACGCCGACTGGGCTGCCAGTGAGCTGGTCAGGAAGCTCGAGCCCTACAAGATCATCTTTCTCACGAGCACGGGCGGCCTGCTCGATGGCAATGGCGAGCTCATCGATTCCATCAATCTCTCGACGGAGTATGCGGGGCTGCTCGAAGCCCCGTGGGTGCATTCCGGGATGCGCGTCAAGATCGAGCAGATTCATGATCTGCTGATGCAGTTGCCGCCGTCGAGTTCGGTTTCGATCACGCGGCCGGACGAGCTCGCGAAGGAGCTGTTCACGCATCGGGGCTCCGGCACGCTGGTTCGGCGTGGAGAGCGCATCCGCTGCCTCAAGTCATGGCGACAGCTCGACACGGGTCGACTGCGGACCCTGATCGAGTCGAGCTTCAAGCGTCGCCTGGCCGCCGACTACTTCGAGCGCACCGTGCCCTATCGGGTGTATGTCAGCGAACATTACCGGGCAGCGCTGATACTGACGCTCGAAGACGGCATTCCCCACCTGGACAAGTTCGCCGTCTCGGACGACGCACAGGGCGAGGGCCTCGGTCGTGCCGCGTGGCAGGTGATGCGCGCGGAAACGCCCGAGCTGTTCTGGCGATCGCGCGGCGACAACGCCGTCAACGATTTCTACTTCGAGGAGTCCGATGGCTGCATGAAGGGCCGGACCTGGACGGTGTTCTGGTACGGACTCACCGACTGGAAGCGCATCCAGTTTGCCGTGAAGCACTGCCGCACTCGCGCGGCCACGCTCAAGGCCTGCTGACGTGTTGGCGCGGCTGCGGGTGGGGCTCATCGGTGCGCGCGGCCACGTCGGCGCGGAACTGATCGCATTGCTGCAGGGTCATCCCCGCTTCGAGCTCGCATTCGTTTCCTCACGCGAGCTGGCGGGCGAGGCGCTGGCGCCGTCAACGGCCGGGCAGCCGGCAATCCGGTACGAGGCCCTGGATGCCGTGGCGGTGGCGACTCGCGACGTCGACGCGCTGATTCTGGCCCTGCCCAACGGCGTCGCGGCGGAATACCTCGCCGCGATCGACGCACGGGAGGGTAGCCGGTGCGCGCCCGTCATCGTCGACTTGAGCGCCGACTATCGATTCGACGACACCTGGTTCTACGGATTGCCGGAACTTGCGCGTGATCGGTATCGCGGACAGCGACGCATCGCCAATCCCGGCTGTTACGCGACTGCGATGCAACTTGCGCTGTGGCCAGTCCGGTCCTCGCTCTCGGCGCCGCCACAGTGCTTCGGCGTATCGGGCTACAGCGGCGCGGGAACTTCGCCTTCGCCACGCAACGATCCCGGCTCGTTGCGCGATAATCTCATGCCGTATGCACTCATCGATCATCTGCACGAGCGCGAAGTGACGCGGCATCTCGGCTTCCCGGTCGAGTTCCTGCCGCACGTGGCGCCGCACTTCCGGGGACTGACCATCACTGCGAACCTGCATCTGCGCGAGGCGTTCACGCGTGAATCGCTCCGGCGTCTCTATTCGGAGGCGTATGCCGACGAGCCGCTGGTCCGCGTGCTCGACGAAGCGCCCTGGGTTTCGCGCATCGCCGGCCGTCATCATGCCGAACTCGGCGGTTTCATGGTCTCCGCCGAGGGCAGGCGTGCGGTCGTGGTCGCAACGCTGGACAATCTGCTGAAGGGCGCGGCGACGCAGGCTCTGCAAAACCTCAACCTGGCGTTCGGACTTCCCGAACTCGATGGCATACCCGTGGACGCGACCGCATGAACTCGCCGCTCTGGAGCAAGGACGACACCAGGATCGACGAATCCATCCAGAAATTCCTGGCCGGAGACGACGTACTGCTCGACCGCGAACTCATCGAGTTCGACATCATTGCCAGCCGCGCCCACGCCGACGGTCTCGCAGCGATTGGAATCCTCACCGCTGCCGAGGCACGCCATATCGCCCGTGAGCTCGATGCCCTGTCGCTGGCTTTGCGAGACGGCCGCTTTGTGCTCGATGCACGATTCGAGGATAGCCACTCGGCCATCGAGCACTGGTTGACGCAGCGCCTGGGCGAAGCCGGCCGCAAGATCCACACGGGGCGCAGTCGAAACGACCAGGTACTGGTGGCGATGCGCCTCTGGATCAAGTCGCGATTGGCCTCACTGCTTGAAATCGCGCTCGCGATTGCCGCAACGGCGCTCGATCGTGCCGAGTCGGAAGCGGAAGTGCCGATGCCCGGCTACACGCACCTGCAGCGCGCGGTCGTGTCGAGCGCGGGACTCTGGTGGGCCGGCTGGGTCGAGGCGTTCCTGGACGACGCCACGCTCGCCGCGGATGCGCTGCGCTGGATCGATTCCTCGCCGCTCGGGAGCGCCGCGGGCTTCGGCGTCAACCTGCCGCTTGCGCGGGACGCCGTGTCCGACGCGCTCGGATTCGATCGCCTGCAGATCAATCCGGCTTACGCGCAACTCTCGCGCGGCAAATTCGAGCTGCACGCGCTGGCGGTGCTGGGCCAGTCGCTGCTGGATCTGCGCCGCCTGGCGTGGGACCTCAGTCTCTTCACCAGCAGCGAATTCGGCTTCGTCGAACTTCCGGCGCGGTACGCCACCGGCTCCTCGATCATGCCCAACAAGCGCAATCCGGACCTGATCGAGCTGCTGCGTGCCTCCTACGCCGTGTGCGCCGGTGCGCGCACCGAGATCGAGTCGCTCATGTCACTGCCGTCCGGCTACCAGCGCGACCTGCAGTTCACCAAGGCGCCCGCTCTCCGCGCGTTCGGGCACGGTCTCGCCGCACTTGACCTCGTGCCGGGATTGCTCGGGTCGATGGCCTGGAACACTGGAAGGATGCGCGCCGCCATCGAGCCTGCGATGCACGCCACCGACCTCGCCACGGAACGCGCCCGCGATGGGGTGCCGTTTCGCGACGCCTACCGCGACGCCGCACGCGAGGCGTCCGACGACAAGTCTGAGCTGGCTGCCCGTACGCCGGAACAGAGCATCGCCGCGCGGGTGTCCCCGGGGGCCTGCGCCAATCTGCGTCTCGACGACCTGCGCGCGCGTCTCGTGCTCATGCAACTCGCGGGCGCCAAGCGCTGAACGCCTACGCGCGCACTCCCTTGGGGATCTCGTTGTAGGAGCGGCTCCAGCCGCGACCTTTCCTGGCGCGTGGGGATTTTTCATCCGGGCGTTCGGAGTAGCACCTTTCCTGGCGCTCGAGGATTTTTCATCCGGGCGTTCGGAGTAGGACCTTTCCTGGCGCTCGGGGATTTTTCATCCGGGCGTTCGGGCTGTGCTTGGGATAGGTGGGTGCTTCGCAACTATTGGTCGGGGAGACAGGACTTGAACCTGCGACCTCTACGTCCCGAACGTAGCGCTCTACCAGACTGAGCTACACCCCGATTGCGAGCCGGGAATGGTAGCGGGGGGCCAGGGTGCGCGCAACGACGATCGGCCGGACATGAAGGCCCGCCGCAAGCGTGCGAGCGCGAAAGCCTGACAGGCAGGACCCGGCTCCGGACGCGGGTCCGACGAGGTCGGTAGACTTTCAGTCCCGCCCTGGCGCCGCGATCAACCGGAGCAACTGCTTGATCAAGCCCCGCACCATGCCTGGCGTGCTGGAACTCCTGCCGCTCGATCAGATCGCGTTTCAGCGCATGCTCGACACCATTCGCGGTGCCTTCGAGCGTTTCGGGTTCCTCCCGGTCGAGACGCCCGCCGTCGAATTCACCGACGTGCTGCTGACGAAGTCAGGCGGCGAGACCGAACGACAGGTGTACTTCGTGCAGTCGACCGGGTCGCGCGAGAAGGGCGACGCGCCTGACCTTGCCCTGCGCTTCGACCTGACAGTACCGCTCGCGCGTTACGTGGCGGAGCACGAGCACGACCTCAACTTCCCGTTCCGGCGTTACCAGATGCAGCGCGTGTATCGCGGCGAGCGTGCCCAGCGCGGGAGATTCCGCGAGTTCTACCAGTGCGATATCGATGTGATCGGCAAGGACGCGCTGCCCATCCGGTACGACGCGGAGGTGCCCGCGGTGATCCACGCGGTTTTCGAGGAACTCGCCGTCGGCGACTTCACCATATCGCTCAACCATCGCAAGCTCCTGCGTGGATTCTTCGAAGTGGCCGGAATCGCGGACGACGATCGACAAGCCGCCGTGCTGCGCGAGATCGACAAGCTCGACAAGCGCGGCGCCGCCGAAGTCGGTGCGACGCTGACGTCCGGAGACTTCGGCATCTCCACCGACATCGCGGCACGGATACTCGACTTCGTGGGGACGCGCTCGACATCGCACGCGGATGCGCTGGCGAAGCTTGCGCACGTCGAGCAGAGCGTGGGCGGGTCCAGCGCCGCATTGCGCGAGGGCGTCGCCGAACTCCGCCAGGTGTTCGGACTGGTGCAGGCCTTCGGAGTGCCGGAACACCGGTACCGGCTCAATTTCTCGGTTGCGAGGGGTCTCGATTACTACACCGGGACGGTGTTCGAGACCACGCTCGACAAGCATCCGGAAATCGGCAGCGTCTGTTCCGGGGGGCGTTACGAGAATCTTGCGAGCCAGTACACGCGTTCGCGACTGCCGGGAGTGGGAATTTCCATAGGCGCGACCCGGTTGTTCTGGCAACTGCGGGAAGCCGGCCTCGTCGCCCTGCGTGGAAGCACGGTGCAGGCGCTCGTCACGCTGCTCGATGATGCCGACCTGCCGCTCTATCTCGCTCTAGCGAGCGAGCTTCGCGCGGCCGACATCGCGACCGAAGTGCAGCTCGATCCCATCAAGCTGGCACGCCAGTTCAAGTATGCGGATCGCGCTGGCATCCGCTTCGTGCTGGTCTACGGCAGCGACGAACAGGCACGCGGTGTGGTCACCATCAAGGACCTGCGCAGCGGCGACTCCTTCGCAGTGGATCGCGGCGAGGTGGTGCGCGCCTTGCGGGTTGAGATAGCGCAGGACGAGGTGCGAGCGGAGGTGCCAGCCACTTGAGCCGCGTGATCGTATTCGATGGCGAATCCCTGGACCGGGCGATGCTTTCGCGGATCGCCTCGGGGGGCGTGCGGGTCGAGCTCGCACCGGCGGCGCTGACACGCGTGCGCATCGCCGCCGAATTTCTCGCGGATCGCGCGCAGAGCGGGGAGCCGATCTACGGTGTCACCACCGGCTTCGGCAGCAACGCCGACAAGCTGCTGGGTGCGCGGCGCGCGCGCGCGGCTCCCCATGCCGATCCGCAGCCTGGTGAGTTGACCCTCACCGAAGAGCTGCAGCACAACCTCATCATCACGCATGCGGTCTGCGTCGGCGAGCCGCTCGCACCCGATATCGTCCGCGCGATGCTGGCGATCCGCATCAACACGCTGCTGCGCGGACACTCAGGCGTGCGCGTGGAAACTCTCGAAGCGCTGGCGACATTACTGAACGAGGACATCGTGCCGATCGTTCCGGCCCTGGGCTCGGTCGGTGCCAGCGGAGACCTTGCGCCGCTGTCGCACCTCGCGCTGGTCCTGCTGGGCTACGGGGAAGCCTGGGTTGGCGGCCAGAGAATTCCGGGCGCCGAAGCGTTGCGGCGTGCAGGCTTGCAGCCACTGCGCCTGTCCTACAAGGAAGGCCTCGCGCTCAATAACGGCACCGCGCAGATGCTCGCCTGTGCCGCGCTTGCGCTCGACCGCCTGGCGATGCTGCTGGATACCGCGGACCTTGCCGCCGCGATGACGCTCGACGCATTCGCGGGGCGCACCTCAGCGTTTGCGGAGGCGGTACACGCGCTGCGCCCGCATCCGGGCCAGATCCGGGTTGCCTCCAATCTGCGCAAGCTCCTCGAGGGCTCCACCCTGGCGGACATCGCGTATCACATGGTGCCGTGTTTCTCGACGTGGTGCGCGGAGAGCTGGAACGATCCAGTGCTCGCGACGTCGACCTTCGACATCGTATGGAACTGGGTGCCACCCTCGCAGCGGCATGGCCGCGAGCGGTTCTACGCACGTTTCCTGCCGTTTCGCGGAGGCAAGAAGCACCAGCCCCAGGACAGCTACTGCCTGCGCTGTGTTCCGCAGGTGCACGGCGCCGTGCGTGACGCATGGGCGCACGCCGCAAGCATCGTCGACATCGAGCTCAACGCAGTCACCGACAATCCGCTGGTGTTTCCCGATCGTGGCGACGCCGATCGCATCGAGGAACAGGTCATCAGCGCGGGCCATTTCCATGGCATGCCGCTCGCGCTGGCGATGAGCTACCTCAAGGCGGCCATACCGGTGCTTGCGGGCATCTCCGAACGGCGACTGGCAAAGCTGGTGGATCCGGCGACCAGCGACGGACTGCCCGCGTTCCTGATCGGCAACGAGGACGCGACCGACTCGGGTTTCATGATCGTGCAGTACACGGCGGCCGCGCTGGTCAATGACCTGGCCACGCGTGCGCATCCGGCTTCGGTCTACTCGATTCCGACCTCGGCCAACGCGGAGGATCACGTATCGATGGGTGCCAACGAGGCGCGCCATGCCTTGGCCATGACCCGGCAACTGGGACAGGTGCTGGCGCTGGAATGCTATGCGGCAGCACAGGCGCTCGATTATCGACGCGACATGATCAACGCGGCCCGCGCCCTCGCACGCGCCGGTGACCGCGAGGCGCTGGCGTCCAAGGTCGTCAACGCCCCGGCGCCGACACACTCGCACCGGGCGGCGTTCGAAGCCGATCTGGAGGCGCTATCCGCCGCGCTTGCAACCGACCAGGACTTCGGCCCCGGCCCGGCGGTGGCGGCGGCCTGCACCACGATTCGCGAGCGGATCGCATTCATGCCACGTGATCGCCTGATGACCGGAGACATCGAGTCGATCACGGCACTGGTCGAATCGGGCGCCCTGGCGGTTCACCTCCCCGGCGGACGCCGGGAATATCCCGTGCCAGGCGATCGTTGATTCCAGCAGTGGGGGCTGCCCCGCGTTCGGCCCCGTCGTCGCCGCGCTCCCACCCGCGGCTCCATCTCCCCTCCCTCGCATTCGCCGTAAAGGACGGTGGGCGGGGAGTCCACGCGCCCGCTCCGCATCCCGCCCAGGTGCTTGCACCACCGTTGCCGTGTGCGCTAATGTAACAGCGCACTAGTACATTGGAGCCGGGGAAATGAAGCGTCGGGTACCCGTGTCGCCGCGCGGGCAGGCAATCGCGCTCGAGCGTCTGAGTTCAGCGATTGCCCGCCTGCGCACTCCGGCGGAGGTGGCTGCCTTCCTGCACGACCTCTGCACGCCCGCGGAACTCGAGGCGCTGGCGGATCGCTGGCAGGTCGTACCGCATCTCCTGCGCGGTGAGCCGTATCGCGAGATCCAC
>JBGTIG010000233.1:0-5191 GCA_041745755.1 Lysobacterales bacterium | reverse complement strand
TCGATCTGTTCCCGCGTGATCGAGCGCCTGTATGCGCAGTCCGCGGACCTCAACCGGAAGGGCCAGTATGTGTATTACGGCAAGGTCGGCGGGTGCGTTGTCACCGGCAACGAGGACGGCATCAAGCACGTCGCCACCGGCGTGCTCTACGCGCTGCAGCACCTCGGCTTCACCATTCCCCCGCAAGCCGATGCCGGGTGGATCGGCGAGGCGGGACCGGGGCCTAGTTACGGGGACACGCGCGACGACGGGACGCGCGTCGGATTCGACAACGAGTTCACGCAGCGCAACACTACGTTCATGACCTGGAACCTGCTCCACCTCGCCCGCATGCTGAAGGACGCGGGCGGAATCCCCGCCTGGGGCAACCAGCGCAAGGCGTGGGACGCCGGCAACCACTTCGGTCACCAGAACCCCGAGTACCGCCAGGTCAGGCAATGAGCAGGCACGGAGCCGTCGTGGTGTGGAATCGGGAAGGTGCGTTGTTCTCCGACCATTGCTACAGCCGTGCACACGCCTGGCTGTTCGACGGCGGAATCCAGGTACCGGCATCGTCGTCGCCACAGGTTGTTCCCACGCCACTTTCGCTGTCCTCCGCCGTCGACCCGGAGGAGGCGTTCGTGGCGAGCCTCTCCAGTTGCCACATGTTGTGGTTCCTGCACCTCGCCGCCACCGGCGGCTTCATCGTGGAGAGCTACCGCGACGAGGCGATTGGCGTGCTGGCAACCGACGCATCGGGACTCGACTGGATGTCCGTGGTCACGCTGCATCCCCACGTGCGGTTCGCGGGTCCGCGCCAGCCCTCCGCGGAGCAATCGCTCGAACTTCACCACGCTGCGCACGATCTTTGCTACCTCGCACGCTCGGTGAGAACCCAGGTGCTCTGCGAGCCCGTCTATTCACGCGACTGAGCTGCGCTCGCCGCAAGGCATTCGTCGAGAGCTTCGCACTAGGGAACCACTGAACAGGTTTCGGAGGTTCCGCGATACGGGGACGAATCGCCACGAATCAATCGATGAGCGATTGATTCGTGGGAGCCGGGTTCGGACCTGCGCCGAACTCGGCGCCGGTCTGGCATTCAGGATGACTTGATCAGACTTCCCTGGATTTCCCGGCGAAGCAGCAACAGCGCCACTCCCGCGAGGATGACGGCCGACGCCAGATAGTCGAGCGAGGAGATGCGCTCGGATGCGAGGAGCGCACCGAGCAGCAGCGCGATCGGTGGGTTGACGTAGGCATAGCTGGTCGCGAGGGCAGGGCGCACGTGGAGAAGCAGCCACACGTAGGCGCTGAAAGCGACGATCGAGCCGAACACGATGAGATAGCCGAGCGCGAGCCAGGCATTGCGCGTCGGCATCGCGGTTGGCCATCCGCCCGTTGCAGCAGTGACGACGGTGAGCACGAATCCCGCGACCATCATCTGGGCTGCGGTGTTCATGAGAGGAGCCGGCATGTCCTGGCGGCGGCTCCATACCGAGCCAAAGGCCCACGCCAGAGGCGCCGCCAGCAGCGCCAGCGCACCGGCGGGAGAGGCGCGCATTTCGCCTCCGAGGTTCAGCAGTACGACGCCGCCGAAGCCGATGACTAGGCCCAGCGCATCACGCCGATGCGGCCATTGACCGTACAACCCGGCGATGAGGACGGCCCAGAGCGGCAGCGACGCCACCGCGACGGCAGCGAGGCCGGAGGCTACGGTCTGCTGTGCGATCGCCACCAGTGTGTTGGCGGTCCCGAGCAGCAGGAGACCGGTGATGCCCGCGTTGCGCCACTGCAGTCGCGTCGGCGCAGCGTGGCCGCGCAGGCGAAGCCAGGCGTAGAAGATCACGCCCGCGATCAGGAAGCGCACGGCGCCGAGCGCGAACGGCGAAAAGGACTCGAGCGCAAAGTGGATGCCGAGATACGTCGAACCCCAGACGACGTACACCAGGCCCAGGGCCACCGCGACCGCCGGCACACTCGGTTGGTGCGCGGGCGTGGCGCTCATGCGGAAATCCAGGAGGGAAACGGAGAAGGCGGCGCCGCGGCGCGATTCTATCGCCAGCGGTAGCCTCCGGCAGCTATGGCGCGCACGATCATCGCTGCACCCGATCGCGGTGCGGAGTTGTCGACGCTACAACGTGCCGCGCCAAGGGATTCCGCATCCGGCTCGCAGCAGCATGTACTCACCCCGTTTCACGGGGCGAGGGGACAGGCGGGACCGTGGCATCCACACTTGCGCAAAATCCCCACATCCGTTCGCGGTGGGAACGCGCGGCGCCACGCTCGCGTCCCATGCTTGCGTGGAGTTTTCACACCGTTCGTGGTGAGCGTGTCGAACCATGAACGGCACGTTGCGAAGTATTCCCACCGTTCGTGGCGAACCTGAGCCTGACGAAGGGTCGAACCATGAACGGCACGTTGCGAAAGGCGGCTGTTTGGGACATTCGCGGACGCGCGCGATCGTCGCTGCAGTGCGCCACCGGCACGCACGCTTGCGTGGGGTTTTCATACCGTTCGTGGTGACCCTGAGCCTGACGAAGGGTCGAACCATGAACGGCACGTTGCGAAGTATTCCCACCGTTCGTGGTGAGCCTGTCGAACCATGAACGGCACGTTGCGAAAGAGCGCCTGCTCTGGCGTTTGCCGACTCGCCCGATCGTCGCTGCAGTGCGCCACCGGCACGCACGCTTGCGTGGGGTTTTCATACCGTTCGTGGTGAAGTCCTGAGCCTGACGAAGGATCGAACCATGAACGGCACGTTGCGAAAGGCGGCTGTTTGGGACATTCGCGGACGCGCGCGCCATCATCGCTGCGCTCGATCGCGGGGTGCGCTTGCCGAGGCGACTAGGCTCTGCGCATCCTGCGCTCGCCAAGTCGCATCCGGCCCAAGACATCCTGTCTTGGGCGTTCGGCGGGTCGCGCCAGTGGCGCGACGCTTTCCGCCTCACCCCGCTCGGGCTTCGCCGATCATGGGAACGAGCTGCCACCAGAGCTTGCGGCGTTCGGGCCATTGCCCGCCGCTGAGGTAAGGGTGGCTCGGGAAGTTGGCCACCAGCACCTTGCGCGCCTTCTGCGACTGCTCGGCGCGGCCGAGGCGGCTGTAGCTCTCGATCATGATCGCCAATGCGTCGCCCGCCTGCGGAGTCTCCTGATAGTTCTCCACCAGGAACTGCGATCGATTGATGGCGCCGATATAGGCACTCCGCCGGAAATAGAACAGCGCCGTGTTGAGTTCACCCTGGGCGAGGCCATTGCGCAGGTGGACCATGCGCTGGCGCGCCTCGGGGACATAGCGGCTGTTGGGATAGCGCTTTAGCAGGGCAGAGAAGTCCTGGAACGACTGCCTGGCGTGATTGAGATCGCGCCGCGTGTAGTCCGACTCGATCCAGCGCGCGAGCAGCCCCGACTGCCGATCGAAGTTGACAAGACCGCGAAGATAATAGGCATAGTCGATGTTGCGGTGCGCGGGGTACAGCTTGATGAAACGGTTGACGCTCGAATACGCCTCTTCGTACTTGCGTTCCTTGTACTGTGCGTACGCCAGATCGAGCTGCGCGAGTTCGGAGTATTCGCCGTACGGAAAGCGCGCGACCAGCCGTTGGAGGTACTTGACGGCGCGGCCGGTATTGCCGTTGTCCAGCGATCGCTTGCCTTCGGCGTAGAGTTCCTCGACGGGGAGTACCTCGACGGCATCCAGGCGCTTCTTGCCGCCGCAACCGGACAGGGCGACGCCAGCGAGCAGGAAAGGCAGCAACAGGAACAAGAGTCTGAAACGCATGCGGGAAGGGACCATGAACGTCGGGAGTGGCAAAACAGGGGCTGAAATCATAGCGGAATCTCCGGAAACAGCCGATTCGATGTCCGATCGACCACCGGGCGACTCCGTGGAAGCAGCCAGGCGTCTTGCGGTCATCGACATTGCGCAGGGTGGATCACGCTTCGACCAGGCTTTGGCGGAACTGTTCCCTGAATTTTCGCGCAGTCGGCTGGCCGAGTGGATCCGGACAGGACGGGCGACACTCGACGGCGCGGTGGTCAAGCCGCGCCAGCGCGTGAGCGGAGGCGAGCGGGTCGAGCTCGACCCCGTGGTGGAACGCTCTACCCGCGTGCTGGCGGAGCCCATTGCGCTGGAAATCCTGCTGGAGGATGGCGAATTCCTGGTCGTCAACAAACCGGCCGGACTGATCGTGCACCCGGGCGCCGGCAATCCTGCGCGCACGCTGCAAAATGGCTTGCTGCATTTCGATCCCAGCCTCGCGGCCATTCCGCGCGCCGGCATCGTGCATCGGCTCGACAAGGACACCTCGGGCGTGCTGGTCGTCGCGCGCACGCTCGGCGCGCACAACAGGCTGGTCGCGCAATTGACCGCACGGACCATTCGCCGACAGTACCAGGCGCTGGTTTTCGGCACGCCCGTTGCCGGCGGTTCCATCGACGCGCCGATCGATCGTGATCCGCGCGACCGGCTGCGCATGGCCGTGCGCGAGGATGGGCGTCCGGCGATCTCGCATTTTCGCGTTCGCGAAAAGTTCCGTGCGCATGCACTGCTGCAGGTCAATCTCGAAACGGGACGAACGCACCAGATCCGCGTGCATCTGGCCCACCGCAGGCTGCCGATCGTGGGCGATCAACTCTATGGGCCCGGGTTGCGGTTGCCGAAGGGCGCTGCGCCGGAGTTGTCGACTGCGCTGCGCGAGTTCAAGCGCCAGGCCCTCCACGCGGAACTCCTGGAATTCGAACATCCCGTGACAGGCGCCCCGGTACGGGTGGAAGCGCCGCCGCCGGCGGATCTGGTCGCGCTGCTCGAAATCCTGCGCGCGGATCGGGCTGCCGCCGCTACGGATCCCGGCTAGTGGAGGTCAGCCTGCTTCGCGCCGGGTGGCCGGCACCGGCCGGCGTGCAGGCGCTGACGACGCTGCGCGGACCCGCCGGATTCTCTGCCCCTCCGTTCGATTCCTTCAATCTGGGCGAGGGTTGCGGCGACTCGCCGGGAACGGTCGCGGAAAATCGCCTGGCGCTCTCAAGGCAAGCGGAACTGCCCAGCGCCCCGCGCTGGCTCCGGCAGGTGCATGGCACGAACGTCGTGCGCTTGCATCGCCGGGACGCAGCGTCAACTGCCGAAGCCGATGCGGCCGTGACCTCGGAGCGGGACGTGGTGCTGGCGGTGCTGACGGCGGACTGCCTGCCCGTCGTGCTGGCCGCACGCGATGGC
>JBGTIG010000232.1:0-3222 GCA_041745755.1 Lysobacterales bacterium | reverse complement strand
CGGAAACCCTGCAGGAAGCTTTTGAGCGCCTCGTGCATCATCGAGTGATGCGTGACCTCGTGCTCGAACGCGATGGATTGCCGGGTATCCGGCAGCTCCCCGTTGATCAGGAGGTAGGCGACTTCGAGGAAGTTCGAATGTTTGGCCAGCTGCTCGATCGGGTACCCCCGGTAAAGCAGCACGCCGGCATCGCCGTCGATATAGGTGATCGAACTGCGGCAGCTTGCCGTCGAGCCGAAACCAGGGTCATACGTGAACTTGCCGGTATCGCGATAGAGCTTCGCAATGTCGATGACCTGGGGTCCGATGCTGCCATCGAGCACCGGCAGTTCCAGACGCTTGTCGCCACTGGCATCGCTGAGGATCACGGGTTGATTCGACACGAAAGCCCCCTGTTGAGTCGAAATCCGGGAAAGTCCCCGCAGGCTGTTGTCGATCCCGCAGGACACTCATGGAAATGAGCGCGCGAGTATGCCATAGCGGCCCGGTGAGCCGATCGCAACGCCAGGGGATAGTTGCGAAAACGCCACGTCCGGACGTGGCGTCATGGCACTTCAGGGAGCGCAGCAGCCGCCGGTCGGTCGAGCCCGTCCGGGACAGCCCGTGACCGCGATCACGCGGCGGGCTTCTGGCCGTAGCGGCGGCGGAACTTGTCGACGCGGCCACCGGCGTCCACGATCTTCTGCTTGCCCGTATAGAACGGGTGCGACTGGCTCGAGATCTCGACCTTGACCAGCGGGTATTCCTTGCCGTCTGCCCATTTGATCGACTCCTTGCTGTCCATGGTCGATCGGGTCAGGAAGGAGAAGTCACTGGAAGCGTCCTGGAAGACCACTTCGCGGTAGGTGGGGTGGATGTCGGCCTTCATGGTGCGGCTCCGGGCAGATCGTTGCGGAAAAGCGCGAAAGCATAGCAAGCGCTGCCTATGCGGGCAAGATCGGGGCCGTGGGAGGCGCGCGGATCCGCAACGACCCGGCCCCGGTCAACGCTCCCCGGGCGCAAGTCCGAGCGCGGCGCGCAGCAGCAGGCGCCAGCGGTCGCGATCGTACTCCATCATGATCCGGCAGTTGACCGCATCGGCGCTGCGCCGGTCCCAGTCGACCAGCGTGGCGCCACGCGCGAGTCCGTCGTCGACGCAGATGCGGACTGCTCGCTCGGCGCACTCGAGGACGTGCCCGGGTTCGAGCGCAACCGCCATCGCCAGTGCGTCGGCCGCGTGCCAGCGCGTGCCGCGGTGCTCGCGCATGAACCGGCGGGTCGCCGCGGAGATGCGGCCGTAGATTTCAGCGATGGGGCCGCCCTCCTGCAGCCAGCACTCGAACTCACCCATCTCCAGGCCATGCCGGAGCGTCGCTTCCCAATCCACCAGCTCAATGCGGGGAAACCCCGAAAACACCACATGCGCGGCTTCGGGGTCGAATCCGATATTGAATTCGGTGGCGATGCGCGACGTGTTGCCGTGGCCCGTCACTGCACCGCCCATGATCACGAGGCGATGGATGCGCGTCGGCAGCGCAGGATCGAGGTGCAGTGCCAGCGCCAGATTGGTGAGTGGGCCGAGCATGACGAGCTCGAGTTCACCCGCATGCGTTCCGGCAAAGTCGCAGATCGCCTGCGCGGCGTGACCGCTCGCCAGCGCACTGGCATCGCGGGACAGCAGCGTGTCGCCGAAGCCGTCGACGCCGTGCACGAACGCCGCGTCCTCCGCCTGCCGCACCAAGGGCATCGCGCTGCCCGCATAGACCGGCGTCTGGCGTCCCACCCACTCGACCAGCCGCAGGGCGTTGGCCGTGGTGTGCGCAAGGCCGACGTTGCCGGCCGCCACGGTGAGCGCGACCAGTTCGACGCCTGGATGCGCGAACGCCATCAGCAGCGCCAGCGCGTCGTCGACGCCCGGGTCGGTATCGATCAGCATCGGTCGGGTCATTTCAGGTCCTCGTATCGGCGAGCCAACATGCTCCCGGGACGCATTGCCGAATGGGCGGGCAGTGAGGCGCCAACGCTACGCATCGGCGAACCGCGCTGCGGCGCCTACCCAGCGCCGGATCAGCGGCTCCACGCGTTCGGGGTGTTCCCGCTCGATCCGCAGCGCCCATGCCTGCACGGCCGGCAGCATCGCTGCATCCCGCAGCAGATCGGCCGCACGAAAACTGGCGAGCCCGGTCTGGCGGACGCCCATCAACTCCCCTGGGCCCCTGAGCTCGAGATCCCTGTCGGCGATACGGAACCCGTCATTGCTCGCACGCAGCACCGCCAGCCGCTCGCGCGCGACCGCGCCGAGCGGGGCGCGATACATCAGCAGGCAACTCGATTCGGTGGCGCCCCGTCCGATGCGTCCGCGCAGCTGATGCAGTTGCGCAAGGCCGAAGCGTTCCGCGTTCTCGATCACCATCAGGCTGGCGTTCGGCACGTCGACTCCGACTTCGATGACCGTGGTTGCAACCAGCAGCCCGATCTCGCCGCGCGCGAATGCCGCCATGGTTTCCTGCTTCGCAACGCCGCGCATGCGACCGTGCAGCAGGCCCACCGCAACGCCCGGCAGCGCGGCGCAGAGTTCGGCGTGCACGGTTTCGGCAGCCTGTGCGCTCAGTGCCTCGGATTCCTCGACGAGCGCGCAAACCCAGTAGGCCTGGCAGCGCTGCGCGCACGCCTCGCGAATACGATCGACCACCTCGGCGCGCCGCGCATCGCCGACGACTGCCGTCGTCACCGGCGAACGGCCGGGCGGCAGGCTGTCGATTACCGAAACGTCGAGATCGGCATACGCATGCATCGCGAGCGTTCGCGGAATCGGCGTTGCGGTCATGACCAGCTGATGCGGCGCGGCGACCTGATCTGCGGCACTGTCGCCGGTCCGGCCCTTGTCGCGCAAAGCGAGGCGCTGGTGCACGCCGAATCGATGCTGCTCATCGATCAACACCAGGGCAAGTTCACGGAATCGTACGCCTTCCTGCATCAGCGCCTGGGTGCCGATCAGGACTTCGCCATCGCCGGCGGCCTCCGCGAGCGCCCGCTCGCGGGCGCGGCCCTTCACCTTGCCTGCAAGCCAGGTCACGCGGACGCCGATCGGCGCCAGCCAGTGCTGGAAGTTGCGCAGGTGCTGTTCCGCAAGCAGTTCGGTCGGCGCCATCAGCGCCACCTGCCCGCCGGCGTCGACGACGCTCAGGGCCGCGCAGGCCGCCACGATCGTCTTGCCCGATCCCACATCGCCCTGCAGCAGGC
>JBGTIG010000231.1:0-4330 GCA_041745755.1 Lysobacterales bacterium | reverse complement strand
CGTCGCCGAGCAGCGAATCCAGCGCCGCGCAGTCCTCGAACGCGCAATTCATGCCCTGTCCGTGGAAGGGCAGGATCGGATGCGCGGCGTCGCCGAGGACCAGCGCCTCGCCACCGAGCGCCCACTCGGCCACCCGCAACGTGCCGAGCGACGCCAGCGGATTGTCGGCGAAGTCGCGTTCGAGGCCGGGCATGATCGGCACGGCATCGGCGAATTCCTGTTCGAACAGGGCACGCGCATCCGCGGGCGAGCGCACGGTTGCGAAACTCGGATGCGGCCCTTCGTTCGGCAGGAACAGCGTCACGGTGAAGCTGCCTTCGGTATTCGGGAGCGCGATCGCCATGTAGCCGCCGCGCGGCCAGATGTGCAGGGCATTGGGCTCGAGCGCGAAGCCACCGTCCGCTGTCGGCGGAATCTCGAGCTCCTTGTAGCCGTGGCCGAGCGGCTCCAACGATTCGCCGATCGCGATTTCTGCCGCGATGGCGGCGCGAACCGCGGATCCCGCGCCGTCGCATCCGAGCAGCACCCGGCAGGGCAACACGCGCCGGGCGCCGTCGCGTTCGTCGACCAGGCGCAATTCGTCGCGCGCAAAGTCGATTTTCTCGACGCGTTGCCCGAACTCGACGCGTGCACCTGCGTCTTCCGCGAAATCCAGCAGCACGCCATTCAGGCGACTGCGGTTGATCGACCAGATCACCTCGCTGTCGTCGCGTCCGTAACGCAGGAGGCGCGTCGTCCCGTTCTGCGCGTGCACGCAGCGACCCCGCATCATCACCGCGTGGGCCAGCACCTCCCGCTCGATGCCTGCGCATCGCAGTGCGTGCAGCCCGCGTTCGGCGAGCGCGAGGTTGATGGAGCGACCCGCATCCACTTCGGCCCGCCGGAGATCGCCGCGGCGTTCGAACACCGTGACCCGGTGACCCCTCCTGGCGAGCAGCCCGGCCATGAGCGCACCCGCAAGGCCGCCACCGGCGATCTGGACATCCGTCTCGGGCACCTGGCTCGACTCCGGCAAGCGGGAGCCGACACTGTCGACAAGCTGGCCCGCGAACGCAACACCCGGCGCCCTCCCTCCCGTCGCACATCGCGGCGCGAGCAGCCCTACAATCCCTCGCCTGCGGGTCCGGATCTGCCATGACTGCACGCAAATACTTCGGCACCGATGGCATTCGCGGCCGCGTCGGCGAGGCGCCCATCACGGCGGATTTCATGCTGCGCCTGGGCGGCGCCATCGGCCGGGCCCTGTCGCGCGAAGGCGCGCGCAGCGTGCTGATCGGCAAGGACACGCGCATCTCCGGATACATGTTCGAGTCGGCGCTCGTGGCCGGCCTCACCGCCGCCGGAATCGACGTGAAATTGCTGGGGCCGATGCCGACCCCCGCCATCGCGCACCTGACCCGCACCTTCGACGGCGGTGCCGGCATCGTGATCAGCGCCTCGCACAATCCCTATCTCGACAACGGCATCAAGCTGTTTTCGGGCAAGGGCGAAAAGCTGTCGGACGCGGTCGAGGCCAGCATCGAGCTCGAGCTGGAGCAGCCGTTCTCGACCGTGGCGACGCACTCGCTCGGCAAGGTCCGGCGGGTCAGCGACGTGGAAGGACGCTATGTCGAGTTCTGCAAGAGCACCGCGCGCGGGCTCTCGCTGGCCGGCGTGAACCTCGTCGTCGATTGCGCGCACGGTGCGACCTACGGCGTCGGACCGGCAGTGTTCGCGGAACTCGGTGCGTCGGTGCATGCGATCGGGGTCGAGCCCGATGGCCTCAACATCAACCACGGCTGCGGCGCCACCGATCTGGCCCTGCTGCAGCGCACGGTGCGCGAGCGCGAGGCGGATATCGGCATCGCCTTCGACGGTGACGGCGATCGCGTGATGATGGTCGATCGCACCGGCGCCGTGCAGGATGGAGATTCGCTGCTGTACGTGATCGCGTCCCATTGGGCGGGAAGCGGGAAACTCACCGGTCCGGTCGTCGGCACGCTCATGAGCAACTTCGGACTCGAACGGGCGATCGTGGCGCTCGGGCACCGCTTCCTGCGCGCCCGCGTCGGCGATCGCTATGTCCACCAGCTGATGAAGGACGAAGAGTCCTGGCTCGGCGGCGAGAGCTCCGGGCACATCCTCTGCCTCAACAAGACCACCACGGGCGACGGCATCGTGAGCGCGCTGCAGGTGCTACGGGCGTTGCAGGCGAGCTCGCGTTCATTGCACGAGGTCGCGGCGTCGATGCATCGACTGCCGCAGCGCACGGTGAATGTTCCGGTCGCTCCGGGTACACGACCGCTGGACCTCGAATCCGTCAAGGCGGCGCTGCGCGCGGTCGAGACTACGCTCGCAAACCGCGGTCGCGTGATCCTGCGCGCCTCGGGCACCGAACCCCTGGTGCGGGTGACCATCGAGGCCGAGGAAGCCGCCGAGGTCGATCGCCTGAGCCTGCACCTCGCGGACGTCGTGCGTGCTGCCGCGTAGGCATCGCCACTCACAGGAAGCCGGAACATGACCGCCGCGATCCCCACCCTGGATATCCGCCGTTTCGACGCATCGGTCGACCCGGCCGAACGGGCTCGCTTCGTCGCGGAGCTCGGCGCCGCCTATCGGGAGTGGGGATTCGCCGGCATTTCCGGCCATGGCATCGACCAGTCGGTGATCGACGGCGCGTACGACGCGTTCGTGCGGTTCTTCGCATTGCCGCAGGAAACCAAGCTGCGTTACCACGTTCCGGGATCAGGCGGGGCGCGCGGGTACACGCCGTTCGGCATCGAGACCGCGAAGGATTCGAAATACCCCGACCTGAAGGAGTTCTGGCACATCGGCCGCGAACTGCCCGAGGGTTCGAAATACGCGGCGGTCATGCCGCCGAATCTCTGGCCCGACGAGGTGCCCGAAATCCGCAGCCGGGGTTACGCGCTGTACGAATCGCTCGACGCGCTGGGATCGCGCGTGCTCGCCGCACTGGCGCTGCACCTTGGCCTCGAGGAAGGCTACTTCGCGGACAAGACGAACTTCGGCAACTCGATCCTCCGGCCCATCCATTATCCGCCCATCACGCAGCCCGACGTGCCGAACGAGCGCGCGGGTGCGCACGAGGACATCAACTTCATCACCCTGCTGGTGGGCGCGAGTGCGGCCGGGCTCGAAGTGAAATCGCGTAGCGGCGAATGGGTACCGTTCACTGCGGACGCCGACACCATCGTCGTCAACATCGGCGACATGCTGCAGCGGTTGACCAATCATGCCTATCCGTCGACGACGCATCGCGTGGTGAATCCGCCGGGGGAAAACGCGCGCAAGCCACGTTATTCCACGCCATTTTTCCTGCACCCCAATCCGGATTTCCTGATCGACGTGCTGCCCTCGACAGTCGGGGAGGGCAACCCGAGCCGTTACCCCGAGCCCATCACCGCTCAGGACTATCTGGATGAGCGACTGCGAGAGATCAAACTGAAGTAGGTGCCCCGGATCGCTGAGGCAGGTCCGGTGGCGCGCGACTTGACCCGCCTTCCGCCCCGAATCGCGGGTGGCCCTGCACGGGGGTACCGCGCTTGCAGGGCGACCGTTCGGGCCGGGTCGGGATTGAGCGCGGGTTCCACCTGGCGACGCGGCTCGTGCATCTTTAGCACTCAATCCGCGTCGCGGTAGCTCCGCGACTGACGGCGAATGATCAGGTCGGCGATCGGGCGGGGCAGGTACTTGAACGCCCCGACGATAAGCCGGTTCATTCCGCCGGTGACGTGCCTCGAGCGGCCGCGCTCCACGGCGTCGATCCCTTCCATGACGACCTGGTCCGCGCGTTGCCACATCCAGTTCGGCAATCCCGACACGCGTTTGCGCATTCCATTGACATCGTGGAACTCCGTCCAGGTAAACCCGGGGCAGAGCGCGCACACATGGATTCCGGAACCCGCAAGTTCGAGCGCGAGCGACTCGGAGAATCGGATCACCAGACTCTTGCTGGCGGCATAGAGCGTATGACCGGCGCTGCTCGGAACGAGGCCGGCCACCGACGCCACGTTGATGATCCGGCCGTGGCCGTGTTCGCGCATGGGCGGCAGCAGGCGATGCGTCAATTCGCAGAGCGAACCCACCATGACCTGGAGGAAATCAGCGTGGACCTGCCAGTCCTGCGATGAAAAACTGCCGGTGACGCCGTAACCCGCGTTGTTGATCAATGTATCGACGACGATGCCGCGATGGTCGAGCTCCGCCTGCAACTCGGCAGGGGCGGCGCGATCGGCAAGGTCGGCTTCGATGATCTCGCAGCGTGCGGGACCGAGCCTGGCGGCGAGCTGGCGCAGGCGCGCACCACGGCGCGCGGTCAACACCAGCCGGC
>JBGTIG010000230.1:0-4470 GCA_041745755.1 Lysobacterales bacterium | reverse complement strand
GACTCCGCCGACCTGGCCGCGGCGGCTGGTGCCCACGTGCGCATGGTTCCGCTCCCCGGCAAGGGACACGTGGTGCGGCGGCTCTTCGCCGACGTCGAGGCTGACGTTTATGTCCTCGTGGATGGCGATTCGACCTACGATGCCGCGAGCGCACCCGCGATGGTCGAACTCCTGCAGGCGAATGGTCTCGACATGGTCGTCGCGTTGCGGGAGGCCGCCGACGCCGCGGCATTCCGGCGCGGACACGTGGCGGGCAATCTCATGCTGTCCCGGTTCCTGGGATGGCTGTTCGGCCAGTCCTGCCACGATGCACTGACGGGATATCGCGTGCTGTCGCGTCGTTTCGTCAGGTCGTTTCCCGCACTCGGCGGAGGATGGGAGATCGAGCCCGAGATCGTCGTGCACGCGCTCGAATTGAAGATGCCGATCGGCACGCATCGCTCACCCTACCGCGCACGACCCGCAGGTTCGGTGAGCAAGCTCAACACCTGGAGCGATGGCGCGCGCATTCTCGGGACGATGCTGCGACTGTTCCAGGCGGAGCGTCCGCTGGCGTTCTTCGGAACCGCCGCCGCCGCGTTCACGCTGAGCGCGCTCGGGCTCGCGGCGCCGCTGCTGCAGACCTATCTCGATACGGGTCTTGTGCCACGGCTGCCTACGGCGGTGCTCGCAACCGGACTCATGCTGGTGGCGGCGTTTTCGCTCGGAGTCGGACTCGTGCTCGACATCGTCACGCGCGGCCGTCGCGAGGCCAAACTGCTTGCTTATCTCGGACAAGCCGGGCCGATGCGGGTCCGCGCCAGCTCCTGAAATCGTCCCCCGGGACCCTGCTTCCCGTGCCTGCCCAGCAGGGGTTTGGAGCCCCGGGCCCTGCTATAATTTCCAGCTTGTTGCGACCCCGTTAGAGATGGCTCCGGGTTTCGCCAAATACCTGAAAAGCAAAGGAATTCCGGATGTCCGACACGGCACGCGAAATCATCCGCGTCAACATAGAAGACGAAATGCGCCAGAGCTATCTGGCCTACGCGATGAGCGTGATCGTGGGGCGCGCCTTGCCCGATGTGCGCGATGGTCTGAAGCCCGTGCACCGGCGCGTGCTGTTCGCGATGAACGAGCTCGGCAACGACTGGAACAAGCCCTACAAGAAGTCCGCACGCATCGTCGGTGACGTCATCGGCAAATACCATCCGCACGGCGAGAGCGCGGTCTACGACGCACTGGTCCGCATGGCGCAGACCTTCTCGCTGCGTTACATGCTGGTGGATGGCCAGGGCAATTTCGGCTCGGTCGACGGTGACTCGCCAGCGGCGATGCGCTACACCGAGGCGCGCATGTCGAAACTTGCGGCCGACATGCTGGCGGATATCGACAAGGAGACCGTCGACTACGGTCCGAACTACGACGAAAGCGAGCACGAACCGCTGGTGCTGCCGGCGCGTGTGCCCAATCTCCTCATCAATGGATCGGCGGGCATCGCGGTCGGCATGGCCACCAACGTGCCGCCGCACAACCTTCGCGAGATCGTGGATGCGTGCGTCGCGCTGATCGACGACGAACAGCTGTCGATCGAGCAGCTCATGCAGCACGTGCCGGGCCCGGATTTTCCCACCGCCGGAATCATCAACGGCGTTGCAGGCGTCATCGAGGCGTATCGCACCGGTCGCGGACGCATCCTCGTGCGCGGCCGCGCCACCATCGAGACAGACGATGCCGGGCGCGAGGCAATCGTGATCACGGAGCTTCCCTACCAGGTCAACAAGGCTCGCCTGATCCAGTCGATCGCCGAACTGCACAAGGAGAAAAAGATCGAGGGCATCTCGTCTGACGGGCTGCGCGACGAGTCCGACAAGGACGGCATGCGCGTGGTGATCGAGACCCGGCGCGACGCATCGGCCGACGTGCTCCTGAACAATCTCTACCAGCAGACCCAGTTGCAGGTGACATTCGGCATCAACATGGTGGCGCTGGTGGACGCGCAACCGCGGGTGTTGAACCTGAAGCAGATCCTCGAGGCCTTCCTCAGGCATCGCCGCGAGGTGGTGACGCGTCGCACGATCTTCGAGTTGCGCCGCGCCCGGTCCCGGGCGCATATCCTCGAGGGACTCACCGTCGCGCTCGCCAACATCGACGAGATGATCGAGTTGATCAAGACGTCTGCCAATGCCCAGGAAGCGCGCGAGCGCATGCTGGCACGACGATGGGATGCCGGGCTCGTGTCGGCCCTGCTCGGTGCCGCAGGCGCTGCCGCATCACGGCCAGAAGACCTGTCGGCGACCGTCGGGCTCGGCGAGGGCGGTTACCAGTTGTCGGAGATCCAGGCGAAGGAAATCCTGGACATGCGCCTCAATCGACTCACCGGCCTCGAGCAGGAAAAGCTCACGGACGAGTACCGCCAGATCCTGGTGACGATCAAGGGGCTGCTCGGGATCCTCGAGAATCCCGACCGCCTGCTGGCGGTCATTCGCACGGAACTTGCGGAAATGCGCGAGGAGTTCGGCGATGCGCGGCGCACCGAAATCCGCACCAGCGAGGAAGATCTCGACGTGCTGGACCTCATCACGCCCGAAGACGTGGTGGTGACGCTTTCGCATTCCGGCTACGCCAAGCGCCAACCGGCTACCTTGTACCGGGCGCAGCGACGCGGCGGACGCGGGCGCGCTGCCGCCGCCACGCGTGACGAGGACTTCATCGATCAACTCTGGCTGGTCAACACCCACGACACCCTGCTGACGTTCACCAGCGCGGGGCGGGTGTTCTGGTTGTCCGTGCACCAGTTGCCGGAAGCCGGACCGAACGCGAGAGGCCGGCCGATCGTCAACTTCATCCCCTTGCAGGCCGACGAGCGGGTTCAGGCGGTGCTGCCCGTACGCAGCTATGACGAGGACCGGTTCGTCCTGTTCGCGACCCGCAAGGGCACGGTCAAGAAGACGCGGCTGTCGGATTTTTCCTATCGACTGCAGCGCGGCAAGATCGCCATCAAGCTGGACGAGGACGACGCGCTGATCGGCGTGGCGCTGACCGACGGACAACGCGACATCATGCTGTTCGCCTCGAATGGCAAGGCGGTGCGATTTGCCGAGAAGGCCGTGCGCGTGTTGTCCCGCAACGCAACCGGGGTGCGGGGCATTCGCCTGGCGAAGGACGATCACGTGGCCAGCCTGATCGTGATCGAAGGTGAAGGCGACATCCTGACCGCGACCGCGCGCGGCTTCGGCAAACGGACGCCGGTGGCGGACTATCCGCGCAAGGGCCGCGGTACCCAGGGCGTGGTCGCGATCAAGACCAGTGCACGCAACGGCAAGCTGATCGGTGCCATCCAGCTCTCGGATCATCATGAGGTGCTGCTGATTTCGGACGGCGGAACGCTCGTGCGTACCGGTGCGTCCGGCATTTCACAGGTGGGACGCAACACCCAGGGCGTGACGCTGATTCGCCTATCCGAAGGCGAATCGTTGCAGGCGCTGGAACGGGTCGATGCGTCGCTCGAAGGCGAAGCGGACGCAGAGCCCCCGGTGGTCGCTCATCCGCTGCTTCCCACTGCTCCGCGCGAATAACGCGGCGCGGGAAGTCCGCGCGCGCAGGATGGATTCCGCTGCGCGCGTCGGGCCTCGGGCCTCAGCCCACCCAGCCGTTCAGGAGGTCGGCGAATTCATCCGCGTGTTCCTCTTCCTCGGCGAGCACCGACTCGAGGATGCGCTTGGTGGTGGTGTCGAGATCGCCAACGAAGGCGATCATCTCGCGATAGCTTTCGATCGCCACGCGCTCGGCAATCAGGTCCTCCCTGACCATGTCCTTGAGGTTCTTGCCCACCTTGTATTCGGCGTGCGAGCGGCGCGTGAGGGTATCGGGATCGAGATCCGGCTCGCCGCCGAGCTGCACGATGCGTTCGGCGATCCTGTGCGCGTGGGCCTGTTCCTGCTTGGCGTGTTCGAGGAACTCCTGCTTGACGCCTTCCGCCAGCATGCCGGACGCCATGAAGTAGTGGCGCATGTACCGGAGCACGCACACGTACTCCGTCGCGAGCGCCTCGTTGAGCATCCGGATCACTGCAGTGCGATCCGCGGCGTAGTCCTGGGTCACTGCGCCCTTGTCGATGTTCTTGCGCGCGCGACTGCGCAAGGTAGCGACCGATGTGAAGGGCGAGCCCGTCTCCGCCGCCGCGGTACTTGCCGGCGCGGACTTTCGCGAGGGCGATTTTTTACCGGACGGGGTCTTGGACTTGTTCATGGCAGCGGGCTCTAGTCGGGCTTGGCGTGCGGGGCGGGAAAGTCGCGTCAAGTCAGGGCGGCGAGTATCGATTCGGCGCTCGAAACGTTGAATTCTCCGGGTGCCTCCACGGCGAGGTGCTCGACCACCCGATCGTTGGCGACGAGGGCGAAACGCTTGGATCGCAGACCCATGCCGTAGCGGCTCGCGTCCATTTGCAGTCCCAGCGCCTTCGAGAACTCGCCATTGCCGTCGGCGAGCATG
>JBGTIG010000229.1:0-2993 GCA_041745755.1 Lysobacterales bacterium | reverse complement strand
CACGCCCGCGCCGAACAGCAACGCCGCAGCAGTCGCGAGGAACCCTGCGCCACCCCTGCCACGTTGGCGCGCGCCCGGCAACCGGACCACGAGCGCACGGGGGCGCGACCGGCGGGCGCTTGCGATCGTCTTGTCCATGGCATTGTCCTTGCGTTTCAACTGGTGGGATGGGTATGGCGATGCCCGGACGACATTGTGCCGGCGGGGAACGTCCCCAACTCCGAATGCGGAAACCGGCTGCGGTCGCGGAGTGTGGCGCCGGCGCTCCAACTCGTCCACCCGCGCCCAGGGAATGCGGAACAATTCCTGCACGGAGTGGATTCGGGCAGACCTATACTTGGGTTGGCGCATCACCGCATCAAGGCCCGGGCGCATGCTTCAGGAGTTTGCGCCATTCCCGGCAGAGGAACGAATTGCAGCGCATCATGTCCACCGAGAAACCCACACCGGAACGCGAAGGCGGCACTGTCGTCGAGGCGGAAGAGCCCGTCACGGCGAAACCACCCATGTACCAGGTCGTATTGCTCAACGACGACTACACCCCCATGGAGTTCGTGGTGGATGTATTGCAGCGGTTCTTCGGCATGAGCAGCGGACAGGCGACCCAGGTCATGCTGCACGTCCATACCAAGGGCAAGGGCATGTGCGGGCTGTTCACACGCGAAGTCGCGGAAACCAAGGTGACGCAGGTCAACGAGTATTCTCGCGGTTTCCAGCACCCGTTGCTGTGCGTGATGGAGAAATACTGAGGGTGGACGACCGGGTTCCTGAAGTTCCCGGAGGTTTGCCCGCAGGGCACTTGTTTCAGGCAATGGAGCCAATATAAAGAGCACAGGGCCCACGCGACTCGTCACGATCACCGGAGCGAAGATGTTCAGTAAAGATCTCGAGCACACGATCGGTCAGTGCTATCGCGAGGCGCGCGATGCCCGGCACGAATTCATGACCGTGGAACACCTGCTGCTGGCGCTGCTCGACAATCCGTCGGCGGTCGATGCGCTGCGGGCCAGCGGGGTTCAGGTCGCCAAGCTGGCGGACGACCTGCGTTCGGTGATCCGGGAGTCGGTTCCGGTCCTGCCGGTGCGCGACGACCGCGACACGCAGCCGACGCTCGGGTTCCAGCGCGTGCTGCAGAGGGCGGTCTATCACGTGCAGTCGTCGGGCCGCAAGGAAGTGACGGGCGCCAACGTGCTGGTGGCGATCTTCGGCGAGAAGGATTCGCACGCGGTTTTCTTCCTCGGCCAGCAGGAAGTCGGGCGTCTGGACATCGTCAACTACATCGCGCACGGCATCGGCAAGATCGGGCACGACGCAACGGGCGATCCCGCGGCACCGCCGACGGCGGGCTCTGACGCCGTCGAGGAGGGCAAGTCGAACCCGCTGGCCGAGTTCGCTTCCAATCTCAACGAGTTGGCGCGGCAGGGCAAGATCGATCCGCTGATCGGCCGCGCCGACGAGGTCGAGCGCACCATCCAGGTGCTCTGCCGCCGACGCAAGAACAATCCGCTCTACGTCGGTGAGGCGGGCGTTGGCAAGACCGCGCTGGCGGAAGGCCTCGCCAAGCGCATCGTCGATCAGGAAGTACCCGAGGTGCTCGCGGGCGCGACGATCTTCGCGCTGGACCTCGGCGCGCTGGTGGCCGGCACCAAGTATCGCGGCGACTTCGAGAAGCGCCTGAAAGCCGTGCTCGCGGAGCTGAAGAAGCATCCGCAGTCCATTCTTTTCATCGATGAGATCCACACGATCATCGGCGCGGGTTCCGCTTCCGGCGGGACCATGGACGCCTCGAACCTGATCAAGCCCGTGCTGTCTTCGGGCGAGCTTCGGTGCATCGGCTCGACCACGTTCCAGGAATTCCGCAAGGTGTTCGAGAAGGACAGCGCGCTGGTGCGGCGTTTCCAGAAGATCGACATCGTGGAGCCTTCCCTCGCCGAGGCGCTGGAGATACTCAAGGGTCTCAAGACCCGCTTCGAGGAGCATCACAGCGTCGAGTACACGCCCGATGCGCTCAAGGCGGCGGTCGATCTTTCCGTACGACACATTGCCAACCGCCTGTTGCCCGACAAGGCGATCGACGTGATCGACGAAGCGGGGGCGCGGCAGCGCCTGCTGCCTGCCGAAACGCGCAAGACCAGCGTGGACGTGGCGGAGATCGAATACATCATCGCCAAGATGGCGCGCATTCCCGAGAAGCAGGTCAACTCCTCCGACCGGGACGTGCTGCGCAACCTCGAGCGCAATCTGAAACTCGTGGTGTTCGGGCAGGAACAGGCGATAGAGGCCTTGACCGCTTCCATCAAGATGGCGCGTTCGGGTCTCGCCAACCCGGAGAAGCCGATCGGCTGCTTCCTGTTCGCGGGGCCGACCGGCGTCGGCAAGACCGAAGTCACCCGACAGCTCGCGATGCAACTCGGCATCGAGCTGGTACGGCTCGACATGAGTGAGTACATGGAGGCGCATTCCGTGTCGCGACTGATCGGCGCGCCGCCGGGATACGTCGGATTCGACCAGGGCGGGCTGCTGACGGAAGCCGTCACCAAGCATCCGCATTGCGTACTGCTGCTCGACGAGATCGAGAAGGCGCACCCGGATGTATTCAACGTGCTGCTGCAGGTGATGGATCGTGGAATCCTGACCGACAGCAACGGACGCGAGGCGAACTTCCGCAACGCCATCCTGGTGATGACCACGAATGCGGGCGCTGCGCTGGCATCCAGGCGCACGATCGGATTCGTGGAGCAGAGCCACGCGGGCGATGCCATGGAAGTCATACGCCGCAGCTTCACACCGGAATTCCGCAATCGTCTGGATGCCGTCATCCAGTTCCGCGCGCTCGACATGGATCACATCCTGCGCGTCGTCGACAAGTTCCTGATCGAGCTCGAGACGCAGCTGCAGGATCGCCACGTCGCGATCAGCGCATCGCCGGACGCGCGGCAGTGGCTCGCGAAGCACGGTTTCGATCCGCAGATGGGAGCCCGTCCGATGGCGCG
>JBGTIG010000228.1:0-3224 GCA_041745755.1 Lysobacterales bacterium | reverse complement strand
ACCTCAGAGATGAGATTGGAAACGAGGGATCGGCGACTGCGTACTTTTGGCATTAGGGGCAAAGAACCGCGGGGATAGGAGAAGCTTCCCGCCTGAGCAAGCCAGAAACGAGTGCGGGCAACATCGCCACTAAAATGGTTACTTCGTCGATCTGTCCGGTAAGAATGTTAGGAAGTGCGTGAAAGCCTTAAAACCTCACACTAAGAGTGATCCCGCCTCGCGCAGCGCGCGCGCGGGCTTCGCATCGAATCGGTTCGCGCAGCGCATGGCGATGTCTCCGGTGGTTGTCGGACGTTGCGGGGATTCAGTTCGCGGGCTTGGCGATGACCTCGTCGAGCAGTTCGATCAGCTCGTCACGATCGCGGCTGAATTCCTGCTTCTCGTTGAGCTGCACCACGCGACTGAGCGCATTTCGCAGCGTCCAGTCGGCTTCCTCCGCCCTGGCTACGACCATGTAGCGGCGCTTGGGCGTTGCCGCGGTGAACACCTCGAGGAACGCGTCCGCCACCGCGTCGGGTTCTTCGTAATTGGAGCGGTCGGCGGGCTCGGCGAGGAATGCCTTGATGTCCGCAGCGTAGGCGGAGTCGTCGGCTGATTGGCCCTGCTGCTCACGTCGGTCCAGCACCGCCTTGCTGATCTCGGATTTGTACGGACCGGGCTCGACGATGCTGACCGCGACACCGTAGCGTGCCATTTCCTCGGCCAGCGCGTCGGTGAAAGCCTCCATTGCGAACTTCGACATGCTGTAAGGCCCGAACAGGACGCCGGTACCGAAGCCGGAGATCGAGCCGGTGGTGGCGATCCGTCCCTTGCCCTCGATGACCAGCGGCGCGAAGGCACGCGTCACCCGCCATGGCCCGAACACGTTGACGTCCATCTGGAACTGCATGTCGGCCTCGGTGGCCTCAATGAGCGGCGCGAGGATGGCGACGCCGGCGTTGTTCACCAGGCCGTAGAGGCCGCGACCGCGCTTGCGCACGAGTGCGACGGCGGCATCGATCTCCGCCTGCTTCGTGACGTCGAGCCGGATGCCCTCTATGTGCTCGATGGCGGAGAGCGCCGCGATGTCCTCGGGCTTGCGCGCGCCGGCGTAGACGAAGAAGCCGTTGGCCGCGAGCTTCTCCGCCACCAGCCGACCGATGCCTGAACTTGCGCCCGTGACCAGCACCGCCTTGCGCGGCGATTCTGCCGCGGCCTTGGCCTCGGGAACCTCAGTAGCACCGACGCCGGCAGCCATCACCAGCACGAGTACCGCAACGATCCAACGTGCCATCACACCCCCCCGGGTTCCCAATCGAGGACATCACACTACACGCACTCGAGGTCCAGCGTGCCGGTCAGCGCGGCGCTTCGCGCCGTATGGGTTGCTACTCGCCGGGCCGGGCTTGCGCGAACGAGCCGCCGCCGACGTCGCCGGCCGGCACGTAGGTGCTCATCACAACGCCGGTGGCCGAGGCCCTGGTGTCGATGGGGCGCAGTGCCTCCGGTCGCACGGAAAAAGGGATCTGACCCCTTCTTCGCCTTCTTCGCCTTTTTCGTGCCGTGAATTGCGGGACCAACATCGTGGTGGGCGTGCTGTACACGCTCTTCGTGCTCGCCACGATGCCCGGCGCCTGGGCGTTCTATCTCTTCCTCGGCACGCTCGACATGGCGCTGACCGCGCTCATCGTCTGGTTTGCATGGACCTGGCCCCGACGCGAACCGGCCTGACGGACGACCACGGCTGACCGGCAAAACCGCGATTCGCGTTGCCTCCAACAGCATTCCGGAAGCCGACGTGAAAAAATCCGAGGGACTGTGCGACTAACCTTTGCATCGACCCTCGAACCGAGCCGATGAGCCAGGGCAGCACCGATCAGGCGTTCGCGCGGATGCTTTCCGACAACCGGGCCGCGCTCGCGCGGTTGGCGCGTCGGTATGCCGCTCGCGACGACTGGCAGGATCTGCTGCAGGAGATGCACCTGCAGCTCTGGCGGAGCTTCGCGGGGTTCGATGGTCGCGCGCAGCTCAGCACCTGGGTGTATCGCGTCGCGCTCAACACTGCGCTCAGTCATCGCCGCAAGCCGCGTCGCGATCACGCTCCGCTGGAGGAGATTCACGAGCGCGGCGACGCGGGCGTGCCCGGCGATCCGATGAGCGTGCTCGAAGCGTTCCTGTCGGAGCTCGATCCGATCCAGCGCAGCGTGCTAGTGCTCGACCTCGAAGGCATGGAACGCGAACAGATCGCCGAAGTGCTGGGCATCAGCCTCGGCGCCGTCGCCACGCGGATGACGCGCCTGCGGCAGGCCCTCGAAGCCAGGATCCAGGAGAACCCATGATGGACTGGAGCAAGCTGCGTCAACAGTGGCAGGCCGAAGGTGTAGGCGCCTCGCAGTCCGTGCCGCTCGAAGAAGTGCAACGTCGCGACCGTTCGGTACGCCGCCGCGTCAAGGCGCGCGACCTCATCGAGACGGTGACCGCGATGCTTGTGGCGCCGGCTTTCGTCGCGATTGGCTGGATGCTGGCCGGGAAGGGCAAGTGGGCGGCCGTCGGGTTCTGCGCATTCCTGGTCCTGTGGGCGGCGTACGTTCCCATCCGGCTGTGGCAGGCGCGGCGCGCGATGCCGTCTCCGAACCATGAGCTGCCGATGATCGATTACCTGCGGCAGCAGCGCCTCGCGATGATCGCGCAGGCCGAGATGCTCGAGCGCATCTGGATCTGGTACCTCGCGCCATGTGCGGTCGGCGTCGTCGGGTTGTCGTTGTCCGTCTCCGGCCCGACGCGCGGAGTCCTCATCTACTCGGCCATCGTGCTCGCGTTCTGCGCGCTGCTCGGCAAGGCCAACCACTACGCGGCGCGTAAGCAGTTTCGCGTGCACGCCGACCACCTCGAAACCCAGATCGCCGGCATGACCCGGGAGGAAACACGATGAAACGTCAGATTGCTGCTCTTGCCTTGCTCGCCACGTGCGCGATAGCGTCCGCCCGCGTGGAAACGAAATCGGAACCCGTCGACGAGTGGATCACGCGGAACGTCGCGCAAGGCGGCATCGCTGCGGCGTCGGTCGCGCACATCAAGGGCGCCGACGTCGACACGCGCGGCTATGGCCACCGCACGCTGCCCGGCGGGCCGCATCCCGATGGCGACACGCAGTTCCAGATCGGTTCCATCACCAAAGTGTTCACGCACCTGTTGCTGGCAGAGATGGATGCGGCCGGCGTGGCGCGCTACGGACAAACAATCGG
>JBGTIG010000227.1:0-1905 GCA_041745755.1 Lysobacterales bacterium | reverse complement strand
CACGCGTTCTCCCACATCACGGGGGGTGGGCTGGTCGAGAACATCGTGCGTGTGGTGCCGGCCGGGCTCGGTATCGAGATCGATGCAGGCGCCTGGGCGTTGCCGCCGTTGTTCGACTGGATTGCCCGCGAAGGCCCGGTCACGCCGCAAGAGATGTGGCGTACCTTCAACTGTGGGGTGGGATTCGTGGTGATCTGCGCGGACGCGTCTGTCGCCGAAGTCTCGCGACATCTCCAGCTTGCGGGGCTCGCAAACTGGGCGATGGGGCGCGTCATCCGGTGCGCCGGCGGCGAGCGCGTGCACATTGGCTGAGTCGGTGCCTGCGGGTGACAACCCCCCGGGCGCATCTCCGGCGGCACGTAGCGATCGCCCGGTGCCGGGCCTGTTGCGCGTTGCCGTGCTGGTCTCGGGTCGCGGATCCAACCTGCGAGCCCTCATCGCGGCGCGCGATGTCGGACTCGGCATCGAACTGGTGGGAGTGTTTTCCGATCGCACGCGGGCAGAGGCGTTGCAGCACGCAAGAAAGGCCGGCGTTCCCGAACTCTGCATGCGCACCGCGGAGTTCGGCGACGAGGCCGGCTATCAGCGTGCCTTCTTCTCGACCGTGGCCGCGTGCTCGCCCGATCTCATCGTCTGCGCGGGTTTCATGCGCATCATCAGCGCCATGTCGCTGGCGTCGAGCGCGCCGATGATCAACATCCATCCTTCCCTGTTGCCGAAGTACCCGGGTCTCGATACGCATCGCCGTGTGCTCGCAGCCGGCGACCCGGTCCACGGCGCCACCGTGCACCGGGTAACCCGCGATCTCGACGGCGGCCCCCGGATCGCGCAGGTGCGGATCCCTGTCAGGTCCGGTGACGATCCCGAGTCCCTTGCGCGCCGACTGCTGCCGCACGAGCATCGATTGCTGGTGGCCTGCGTGACCGCCCTTGCCGCGGGCGATGTGGATCTCGTCGATCCGGCTTGCGTACGTTTTCGCGGCACGCCGCTGGACGGTCCACTGGCGCTCGCAGAGGACGGTGCGCTGTCGCGGGGATGAGCAACCTCCCGGTATTGCACGCCGCGGTAGCCTGCGCGTCAGCATTGAGGAAACCGCGCGCGCGTCGCGACGGATGGCCATCGAGGAGTTGAACGACCACGGCCAATGAAGTTCCGCATTGCCGATCGTCATAGGGATTGCCGATGCGGGTCAGCCGAAGATGCCGGACGCCGCGTCGATTCACGATTCCCTGTTCGCTCGAACCAAACCCCACCGGGGGAGTCGAAGTCCGCACATCGCGATAGCGCGGGAGACGAAGGCTTGAGAATTCTGATTCGATGGACACCGCTGTTGGCAATCGCAGTCGCCGGCGGGCTCCTGTTGCTGCACCCCGGAGCCCTGACCGCCCGCAGCGCCGCGACCGATCCGGTTCCCTACCAGGCTCGATACCAGGTCCTGCGCAACGGCGACGTCATGGGCCAGGCGACGGTGTCGTTGACGCGGGAGGGCCCCCTCTGGCGCCTGACCTCCCGCACGCAGGGCACCGACGGCCTCGCTGCGCTCGCAGGGGTAGTGATCGTCGAGGACTCGCTGTTCCGGATGCGCGATGGCGCGCCGGAGACGATCGACTATTCCTATCGGCAGAAGGCCGCGTGGAAGAGCCGCGAACGAAAGGTCACGGTGGACGCGGACGCCGGCACCATCCTCAGTACCGACAAGGAACGCAGTTATCCGTTCGCCTACCGCGCGCAGGCGGTCGATCGTCAGCTGGTGACACTCGCGCTTGCGCTCGATCTCGCACGCGGCAGAACGACTGATCTCGCATACCGCGTGGTCGACCGCGACGAATTCGACGAGGAACGCTATCGGCTCGGGGAAACCGGCACCCTCGCTTCGCCCATCGGAGAGCTGCGCACGGTTCGCGT
>JBGTIG010000226.1:0-3354 GCA_041745755.1 Lysobacterales bacterium | reverse complement strand
GGTGGCGATCGGCGGCGTCAAGGCGATGCCTGCGGTGCGGGCGCTGGCGCGGAAGCTGGGTGTGGATCTCGCCCGCGTGCGCGGGAGCGGCGCTGAGTCCGTGGTGACGATGGCGGATGTGAAGCGGCATGCGGCGGATGGCACGGCGGTGGCAGGCAGCGGGGGCTCACCACGCGGTGGGAACTCCGCGGAATCCGTCCATGGTTCGACGGGCTCACCACGAACGGATTCTTCTGGCGGCCCGGCACGGTCGGATGCTTCTGGCGGCTCGCAGCAAGCGGCGTTCTCTGGCGGATCGGCACGAACGGATTCTTCTGGCGGCGCAAGAAAAGCCACGGAACGTACGGCGCTCTCGTCCGGCGGCAAGCCGATGCGGACGCAGCCGCCGGGAGTCGCGGCAAGCGGTCAACCCGAGCAACTCAAGGGCGTACGCCGCAACATGGCCCGCGTGATGGCCGCCGCGCATGCGCAGGTCGTGCCCACGACACTCTGCGATGACGCCGACGTGCACGCCTGGGCGCCCGGAGCTGACCTGACGGTGCGGCTCATCCGCTCGATCGTGGTCGCGGCGCGCGCCGTGCCGGCGCTCAACGCGTGGTTCGACGGTGAGAAGCTCACCCGCACCCTGCATCCGCAGGTGGATATCGGGCTGGCCGTCGATACTGAAGATGGCCTGTTCGTGCCGGCGCTTCGCAACGCCGACATGCTCGACGCGCGCGGCGTGCGCGAGGCAGTGAAGCGCTTGCGCGCGCAGGTCGAGGATCGCTCGATCCCGGCGTCCGAACTGTCGGGCTACACGATTTCGCTGTCGAACTTCGGCATGTTCGCCGGAAGGTTCGCCACACCCGTGGTGGTGCCGCCCACCGTGGCGATCATCGCCGCAGGCCGCGGCCGTCCCCAGATGACGCCGGTCATGGGCGGATTCCAGTCGCATCGCGTGGTGCCGTTGTCCTTGACGTTCGATCATCGCGCCTGCACCGGCGGCGAGGCGGCGCGCTTCCTCAAGGCGATGCTCGACGATCTCGCGCTCGCGGACTGAGGACTCGCGCATGGCGCACCGGAGCAGGCTCGGCGGATTCATCATCGACTGCAAGGTCGATGACGTGGACGCTGCCGCGCGGTTCTGGAGCGAAGCGCTGGGGCTTGCGGCAGGCGAGACTTCCGACGAGGGCGGCGTGGAGTACGTCCGCCTCGACGGTTCGGACCTCCACATCGAAGTGCAGAAGGTCGAGCATCCCTCTCGCGTGCACCTCGACATCGAAGCCGACGATATCGACGCGGAAGCCGATCGACTCGAAAAGCTGGGCGCCCGCCGCATCGGCTTCGTCAAGCGCTGGTGGGTCATGGAGGCCCCGAGCGGTCAGCGTTTCTGCGTCGTCCGCATGCTGTATCCGGACCGGGGGGCCCGACCCGTCAGCTGGCCCTGACGAGGAATGGCGACACGCGCGGCTTTCGCTGTTCAACCGCTGCACTGCCGCGCACAATGGTGGCTCCACCCTGCCGAGTCGCCGGAAACCGCACGTGGCCAGACCCGATCAAGGCAACTCCAAGCCGGGCGCATTCGAGCGTCTGTACGATGAACTGCACGTGCTCGCGCATCGCCAGCTCGCGCGTTTTCCCGGCACGATGCAGACCACGGGCCTGCTGCACGAGGCCTTCCTCAAGCTTGCGCGTATCGATGGCGATGCCCTGGAGCAGGCGCATTTCCTCAATCTCGCGTCGCGCGCAATGCGGCAGATCCTGGTCGACGCCGCCAAGCGCAAGCAGGCCGACAAGCGGGGTGGCGGGCTCGCCATCACGGGCCTCACCGGGGAACCGGGCATCGCCGCGCCGGAACCCGCGATCGATGTGCTCGAACTCGACCGCGTGCTGGCGCGGCTTGAAGCCGTGGACGAACGTTCCGCGCGCATGATCGAACTGCATTTCTTCGGCGGCCTCGACTTCGCCGCCGTGGCGGAGACGCTGGGTGTGTCGCTGCGCACCACGATGCGCGACTGGCGCGCGGCGCGCGCGTTGCTGCACGCGGAACTCAGCGGGGCGTGACGCTTGGCCGCCCCCGCTGAAGGCGCCGGCACCGACGCGGTCACCCTACAAAGGGCACTGTCGATCTTTCGCGAACTGATTGAGCTGCCGGAACACGAGCGGGTCGCTTGGTTCGAGGCGCGCTGCGGGGACGACGAAGCGGTCCGCGCGGCCGTCGAACGGCTGCTGGCTGCCGACAGCCAGCCGAGTGGTCCGCTCGATGACCGCGAAGCACTTTTCGCCGGTGCCGGTCCGACCTCGCAGGATCAGCGGTTCGTGCACACCGAAGTGGTGGCGGGTCCCCGACAGGACAACGAAGCGCGCCTTGGTCAACACGTGGGCGCTTACCGCCTGGTGAAGCTCCTCGGACACGGCGGCATGGGCGCGGTGTACCTCGCCGAGCGCAACGCCGGTGGCTTCACCCAGCAGGTTGCACTCAAGCTCATCCGCAGTGGCTACGAGGGCAGCGAAGCGCGACGTCGCTTCGAACGCGAGCGCCAGATCCTCTCGCGGTTGCAGCATCCCGCCATTGCCAGGCTCTATGACGGCGGCGTGCTCGGGGATGGCTCGCCCTGGTTCGCGATGGAACTCATCGAAGGCGAGACGCTCAGCCTCTGGTGCGCGCGGTGGGCGCTGCCCGTGCGGGAGCGCATCGAGTTGCTGCTCGGGATCGCAGAAGCCGTGCAGTACGCGCATCAGCAGCTGGTGATCCATCGGGATCTCAAGCCGTCCAATATCCTCATCGACCAGGGGGGTGCGCCGCACGTGCTCGATTTCGGCATCGCCGCGCTGCTCGACGAGCAGGACGGGGACCAGACGTCACCGCACACTTTCATCCACACACCGGAATATGCAGCGCCCGAACAGATCCGCGGCGATCCGCACAGCGCGGCGACCGACGTGTTCACGCTCGGGGTCATCCTCTTCGAACTGCTGGTGGGAACGCGCCCGTTCCAGCTGGCCAACGCCACGCCGTTCAAGATGCAGCGTGCGGTGCTGGAGAAAGACACGCCCGCGCTGCGGGCGAGCCTGCCGGAAGACCGTGACGCGGCGGACGCTCTGGCTGCGCAGCGCGGCGTCAGCGCATCGCAGCTGCGCCGACAACTGTCGGGAGACCTCGACCTCATCCTGCACCGCGCGCTGGAGAAACGTCCGCAGGATCGCTACCCGTCCGTTGCGGCCCTGGCCGCAGACCTCGGTCGCTACCTCGAGGGTCGGCCGGTGCTGGCGGTGCCGCCCGCATTCGTGTACCGGGCCGGCAAGTTCCTGCGCCGGCATCGCGTGCCGCTCGCCGCAGCGTCGGCCATGGTCGCGGTGCTCGTCATCGCCACG
>JBGTIG010000225.1:0-5330 GCA_041745755.1 Lysobacterales bacterium | reverse complement strand
TGCGCCCCTCCTGCGCGGCGGCCACCGCAGCGCGCATCGCTGGCGCCCGCTGCGACAGTCAGGCGTGTTGCGGGCCCAGGTGTTCGCGCAGCGAAAGCGGAGTCAGCCCGGTCCAGCGCTTGCACGAGCGGCGGAAGTTGGCCGCGTCGTGGAAGCCGAAATAGTCGGCAACCGCATCGTTGTCGTATCGGCGGCTGTGAAAAAGGTGAAGCGCAACGTGCGCACGCACCTGGTCGAGCTCTGCCTGAAAATGCGTGCCATGGTGGGCGAGATGACGCTTGAGCGTCGCGCAACTCACGCCGAACTCCTGCGCGGTGGCGTCGAGCGTGGGCCGTTGCCTCACGCGCGCGAGCAGAGAGTCATACAGCGTATCGAGCAGGCTCGGCAGAGCTCGGTCCGACACTGCCGCATCGCGCTCGGAGATCGCGGCGGCATTGGCGTTGCCGCGCGGCCAGGGAACGTCGAGCCAGGCGCGGTCGATGAGCAGCGCGTCCAGATGGCAGTCGAACCGCAGCTCCGGGCCGAGGTGCACCTGATGCTGCGCAGTGTGACGCGGACGGGTGCGGTTGAAACAGAAGCGCCATGGCAACCGTTGCCCGCCCAGCCAGCGCGTCAGTGCCACCACCGCCGTCATGTGCATTTCGGCGAGCGCGCCCCGCAGCGTGCCGGCGCCCTGGCTGTCGGTGAAGTACAGGACGGCGAGGTCCCCTTCGTGCCGGAGACGCGGTCGCGCGAGCGGACACAGCGCCGACGCACGCCGCGTGAGCGTGGCAAGCGCGCTGCCGAGATCAGGTGCCTGCAGCAGCGCATGACTGGCTGCGCCCAGGTGTCCCGGCAGCAATCTTTCAGCGAGCAGGAACGGCGTATCGGTCATGCCCGGTGTCGACAACACGTTGCGCAGCATCGCAAGGTATTGCGCGGCGCTCGCACAAAAATCGCCCGTTCGAACCGTGGCAGGAGACAAGCCGGAACCGCGCAGCACGAGCTCATCAGGCAGGTCCCGGCCGCGCGCATGGTCGAGCAACGCGGCGGCCATGTTGCGCATGGCACGCGTGGAGTCGAACCGCGTAGTGCAGGGGATCATAGTCGGCTCAAGCGGGCTGCGGCGCGCCGCGAGTCGCGGGATCGATCGCGGCGTTGAGCTCGCGCAGCGCCGCCTCCACATCGCCGTCGATGGTGTTCGAGACGCAGCGCGCCGAGAGCGCCAGCGGGACGTCGGCGACGGCCGAGTGATGGCGCAGCGACTGCACTGCACGGCGCAGCTGCACGGAAGTGCGTTCGGCGCTCGCAGCCGTCGTATCGGGCAGCATCACCGCGAACCGATCGGCTGCGTAACGGCAGAGCAGATCCCGATTGCGCAGGTTGAGCAGCAGCAGGTGACTGACGGCCTGCAGTACGCGGTCGCCTTCGCGCTGGCCGTGCTCACGATTGATCGCATGGAAGTCGTCTATGTCGACGAGGATGAGCGCCAGCGGCGCGTTCGGGTCCCTTTCGCGTTCCATGCGCAGCTGGCGTACCAGGTATCCCACATCCGCCAATTGCGTGATCGCGTCGAAGGATCGATGTTCGCGGAACAACCGTTCGCGCTTGCCGAGCTGTCGTGACAGCGCCTGCTGCTCCTCCCGCCAGTAGAACAGCCCCACGGTCAGCAGCAGTACTCCGGCCGGCATGAGCACGCTCTCGAAGGCGTTGTCCCAGCGGGCGATGTCCGCGACGCGATAGAACTCGTCGAGACAATCCGCCCAGGCCGCGAGCATGATCGATGCCAGCGCCCACGCCAGCAAGGTGGTGACGCGGCCACGCGGACGGCCGCCCAGCACGAACACCAGCCACACCCCGCTCATGAGCGCAGTTCCGCCCTCGCCCGCGATATCGACCCACTGCCATTCCGTCGCGGGCTTGGGCGTGCCGAGAAAGGCGTAGAGGAACAGCAGGGCTGCCAGCGCGGCGGCGCAGGCAACGAAGGTGGTGCGGTGCAGACCGAGCATGGGAGACGTTGAGTTCAGGGATTTGCGCCGTGGATCCGGGGGCATGCTCGCAAGCTATGTCGTCGTGGTGACAGTCCGGAGACGTTCCGGAGACGGGGGTTGGATTGGCTCAAGCATCACCCGCGGACCGGCCGGTGCGTCGCCCCGACCCATGCCAGGCGCGCACTCCGGCCGGGTGCGATCGGATCGCCCGGCGCCCTGAACTCTCGATTCCGCGTCTCCGGACGTGCGCGGCGTCACGCAAAGGACATGTAACGATCCGAGAGTTCCCCCTCTCTCCAGCGGGCGCACGCGAAGTCATGCCATCGAATTCCAAGATCCAGAACCGGAATGCCCGCAAGACGCCACCGCACGTTCTTGCGCCGAGGCCGGCAACGCTCTTTGCCGCGATGCTCGCTGCCATCGCCGCGCCGCTCTGCGCGCAGGCCGTCCAGGAAGACGAAACCGACCCCGACAAGCGCGAAGTGACGCGCCTCGAAGAGATCGCCGTGCAGGGCGAGATCGCCTATCGCGATCGCAGCGTCGAGACCGCGCCGGTGCTGAGCTACGACCTCGAGTATTTCCAGCGTTTTGAGCCGCTGACCGTTGGCGACATGCTCAAGCGGGTGCCGAGTGTTGCCTTCGTGTCGGATGTACTCGAGTACGATGGCGCGCAGTTGCGTGGCCTCGAGTCCGCGTACACGCAGGTCCTCATCAACGGCAAGCGGGTACCGGGCGCGGGCGATGATCGATCGTTCTTCGTCGACCGCATTCCCGCGGAGCTGGTCGAGCGCATCGAGATCCTGCGGAGCACCAGCGCGAACCGCTCGGGCGACGCGATCGCGGGCGCGCTCAACATCGTGCTGCGAGAAGCCTACGCGTTCGACGGCGCGTATCTGCGCGTCGGCGCCCTGTATTTCGACGACGGCGAATTCAAGGAAACGTACGGCGGCGTTGCCGGTGGAGACTTTGCGGGCGGGCGCCTGCTCGCGGGCTTCAACGTGCAGGGTCGCTACAATCCCAAGATCAAGCAGAGCCTGCGCTTCGAGGAACCGGGCGGAGATTTCGTCAATCGCGAAGACCAGACCGACACGCGCGATGGCACCGACTATTCGGCCAACCTCTCGTTCACGCGCCCACTCGGCGCGGGCGAACTTCAGCTCACGGGCTTTGTTGTGAATACCGATCGCACCGAGACGGAGAATTCGCTCGAGTACAATGATCGAAACAGCAGCGCGCGCGACAACCTGCTCTCCATCAACGACCAGGTGGTCGACATCGACCAGACCAGCTATAGCGTCGGTGCAGAGTACGATTTCGCGGCGTTCGGCGGCGACAATGAACTTTCGCTCGGCTTCGCGGACTTCGACGACGAGCGCTTCGACACTGAGGAGGAGACCGGCTTCGATGACGAAGAAACGCCGCCCTCGTTCGACGAACTGGAGGGGGAACGCACGCTCACTGACACCGATGACGCCGAGTTCACCGCCCGCTACTCGCACGAGCGCGCGATCACGGAGGCCGCCAGGCTGTCGTTTGGCCTCGACTACACCGACAAGGAACGCGAGACCTCACTGAGCATCTCCGAGGTCGACACCGACGAGGAGGGCGCGCCGCTGCCCCCGTACCTCGACTTCGACCGCTTCGACAGCACCATCGAGGAGCGCCGGCTCGATCCCTGGTTGATGCTCGCCGGGGATCGCGGCAGCCTGCGCTGGGAGGCGGGCGTTCGCTACGAATCCACCGATGTCGACGTGCGTTTCGACGGAGACACCGTCGACAACGACTACGGCATCGTGCTGCCGTCTGTGCACCTGCGCTGGAACTTGAGCCCGGCGGACCGGCTCCGCTTCTCCGTCGCGCGCAGCGTGCGTCGTCCGGATTTCAATCTCCTGTTGCCGATCGAACTCGAGGGCGAATTCGGCGACAACGACTTCGTCGGAAACCCGCTGCTCGATCTCGAAAGCGCCTGGGGCATCGACCTCGGCTTCGAGCGACGCATCGGGCGCAGCGGGGTGTTCGGCGTCAACCTTTTCTATCGCGACGTCTCCGATCTCATCGAGGTCGTGAACACGGGTGACCCGAGTTCGACCGCGCTGGACGATTTCGAGGATGAGATCGAGGAGTTCCTCGACGAGAATCCGGGCGCGACGCCCGCCACGCCCGGCTACCCCGTATTCGATCCCTCCAGCTTCCTGTTCACCGCCGCCAACGTCGGCGATGGCCATGTCTACGGCATCGAGTTCGACCTCTCGACGCCGCTCACCGCGCTCGGTCTGCCCGACACCGGCGTGTTCGCCAACTATTCGCTGCTCGACAGCGAAGTCGAGGATGCGCTCGGCGAGCGCCGCTTCAACAACCAGCCGCGTTATGTCTACAACATCGGGTTCATCCACGACCTGCCGGACGCCGGCATCGCTTTCGGTGCCAGCTACCGCAAGCAGGGCGATGCCAGCTTCCGCGTCATCGCGGAAGAAGTGGAAACGCGCTACGGCGCCGATCTCGAGGCCTTCATCGAGAAGCGATTCGGCGAGCGGGTCTCGGTGCGCCTCACAGCCTCGAATCTGCTCGACGCCACCAAGGACGAGGACTTCAACAAGTTCGATAATCTTCCCGACCAGATCGATCGTGATTTCGACGAGTTCGAGCTTGAGAGCGAGGAGGCAGGTCCGGTGGTGCAGTTGATCGCGCGGTTCGCGTTTTGAGATTCACGTGCAGCGTCCCGGCGCGTACGCGCGCCGGTAGCCGCTTTGTGCCGTGGATCGCGGGACTTCTGTGGACCAGCTGGGCCGCAGCCGCGCCGCCAGACGGCGCGGTTCCGGTTGCCTCCGCGCTCGAGGCGGTCCGCGCGGGGTCCGGGTGGCTCGTCCAGACCGATGACAGCCTGCAGCTGCTCGATGGCAATGGCCGGGTGCGCGCGGAACGTGCACTGCGCGGCAAGCACCTCGAGTCGCGCGTGCTTGGCGGACGCATGCTCGCGGTCGTCATCGAGTCCGGAAAGCAGCTGGTCCACGCCTTCGAGATCGACCTCGAGCGCATGCAGATCGCCGATAGACCCACACTTGCAATCACCGATCTCGATGTCGAGGCCGCCTGTCTGCATCGCGATGCGCAGGGGCTCGATCATCTCGTGGTGATCGGCAAGGACGGCCGTGCGGAGCAATGGGTACTGGGCGACGGGAAGCCGGCGCGATTGCGACGGCTCGCGCTGGTGCCCGGCGCGGCAGACTGCGCCGTTGACGATGCCAGCGCGCGCCTGTTCGTCAGCGAGCCCGGCATCGGTGTGTGGTCCTATGACCTCCGGGGCGAAGGCACCGCGACCCGCGCGCCGGTAGCGTTGCGCGCGCCGTTCGGCGATCTGCA
>JBGTIG010000224.1:0-2435 GCA_041745755.1 Lysobacterales bacterium | reverse complement strand
GGCCACGGCAGTTTGGTCCGCCCGGCCGGACCCGGCCGGGCGGACAGCCCGTAGGGCGCGTCTCGGACGCGCCGCCGCTCCACCCACCCGACCCGGAACAGAATCGACACGCTCCGTGCCCGACCGGTGCCGCGGTGGATTCTTGCGGCGGGTTCGAGACCCGCCCTGCGGCCCTTGTGCAACCGGTTTGGGCTAGGCGAAGCGTGTCAGTGGATGACTAGAAAGGACTTTTCGGAATGATCTCGATCAACGAAGTAGTTATGGTTCTCCGATTCAATGGCATCGATCGCAGCCATCAAGTCGGCCTTTGTGTTGGCAGGTACCTTTTCAGCCAACGCCTCAAGTGCAGGCACCAAGTCTTTCCGCCGCGAGCATGCAAGTAGCATGCAAGCGCGGTAACGCACCGCTTTTGATCTGTCCAAAACTCCGCAAAGCGCCAATTCAATCGCTGCGGCGCTCGTCGACGCATATCGAACGGAGTGATACAGATAGGAACTTCGAGCTCCCCATCGCTTGTTCGTTTGGTATCTAGCCAACAGATATCTCGGCAAATCCGCTCCCAGCTCTACGTGAAGTTGTCTAGCTGCGTCCCAGCTATCTGCGGAACCGCTACCGTCGAGCCGGTCAATCAATTGGTCAATTCTTGGCTTGGTGGGGAGTTGACTCATAGCACGTGCAATTCTATTCCAGTGTTTGGATCTCGCGAACGAATAACTTCACCATGCCGAGTGCTATTTCTCTCACCGGTGTCGAACTCGACACACCAGTGGCACCCGTCTTTGTCGAATGGAATGTCCGGAACGTTCCTCGTCTCGGAGGCGCCGCCGCTCCACTCACCCGATCCGGAAACACGGTCCGTAGGGCGCGTCTCGGACCTGTCGCCTATCCACCCATCCGGGCGCGGCGCGTGCGAGGTCAAAACTGGAAATAGACGAACGGGACCTGCGTCTCGATGCGGGCGAATATTTCCAGGAAGAACACCGCGGCAACGCCGGTGGCGACGACGACGCGAAAGCGCGCGCGTTCGACCAGCCAGTCCTGCAGGCGGCGGCCTCGATCCACAAGGCAGAAGGCCAGCGTTCCGAGCGGGATCAGCCACATCCCCTGGTGTGTCGCGAGGAAGTCCAGGTCCGGCCACGTCGCCAGTTCAACGAGCGCCTGTCGCGTCGCCGCCAGCGTCGGCGCACGGAACGGCACCCAGCCGAGCGTGACGACTGCGAAAGTGATGCCGACCCAAAGCGGCGCGAGGATGGGCACGTCGATGATGCGCGCGGCGCCGCTGCGTTCCACCAGCAACCGCCACAGCCGGTGACCGATCAGCAGCAAGCCGTGAAAGAGGCCCCACAGCGCGAAGTTCCAGCTGGCTCCGTGCCACAGCCCGCCGAGGCCCATCACGATCAGGATGTTGAGATACATCTGCGGCACGCCGACGCGATTGCCGCCGAGCGAGATGTACAGGTAATCGCGCAACCAGAACGACAGCGAGATATGCCAGCGTCGCCAGAAGTCGGTGATGCTGGGACTGAGATACGGGCGCTCGAAGTTCGGTGGGAAGCGGTATCCCAGCAGTCGTGCGCAGCCGCGCGCAATATCGGTGTAGCCCGAAAAGTCGAAGTAGATCTGCATCGAAAAGGCGAGCACGCCTACGAATGCAGACACCGCGGATCCCTGGTAATCGGCACCGCTGAAATATGCGGTGGCTATCGACGCGAAATAATCGGCGAACGCGACCTTCTTGATCAATCCCTTGAAGATCTCGCGCAGCCCCCAGCGACTTGTTCCCGGAACGTGGGCTTCCCTGGCGGAAGGCGGGCGAGGGTTCTCGGTACCATGCGGGGTTGTGGCTCATGGGACCACTGGGTGCTCAAGATCAATGACCTCGCGCGCCATCACGCACCGCTAGCGACCGAACTCGCCGCGCGTGCGGCCTCCGTGCTCGGCAGTGGATGGTACGTACTCGGGCCGGAGGTCGCCGCTTTCGAGGAAGCGTTTGCGCACTGGTGCGGCGCGGACCACGCCATCGGCGTCGGCAACGGCACCGATGCGCTGGAGCTTGCGCTGCGCGCCGTCGGCGCGGGCGACCAGGCGGGGGACGAAGTCGTCAACGTCGCCAACGCGGGCATGTACACCACCGCCGCGATCCTCGCTGTCGGTGCGACGCCGCGCTACGTGGATATCCGTGACGACGATCTCTCGATCGATGCGCAGTGCCTCGCCGCCGCGTTGTCACCCGCGACGCGGGCGATCGTCGTCACCCATCTCTACGGACAACTGGCTGAAATCGAACCCATCGCTGCGCTCGCGCGCACTCGAGACATCCCGCTTGTCGAGGACTGCGCGCAGGCGCACGGCGCCGCCGCCGGTGGCAGGCGCGCGGGTACCTTCGGCGCGATCGGCTGTTTCAGCTTCTATCCCACCAAGAACCTCGGCGCGCT
>JBGTIG010000223.1:0-1612 GCA_041745755.1 Lysobacterales bacterium | reverse complement strand
CATCGGCTATCCGGTGATCGTCAAGGCGGCGGGCGGCGGCGGCGGGCGCGGCATGCGCGAAGTCCACACCGAGGCGCACCTCGCCAATGCGATCGCCACCACGCGCGCGGAGGCCAATGCCGCGTTCGGCAACGATCAGCTCTACATGGAGAAGTTCCTCGGCGATCCGCGTCACGTCGAGATCCAGGTGCTGGCCGATCATCACGGCAACGCGATTCACCTGGGCGAACGCGATTGCTCCATGCAGCGCCGCCATCAGAAAGTGGTCGAAGAAGCGCCTGCGCCAGGCATCACTTCCGACCAGCGCGAGCGCATCGGCGCCGTCTGCGTCGAGGCGTGCAAGCGCATCGGCTATCGCGGCGCCGGGACCTTCGAGTTCCTCTTCCAGGAGGGCGAATTCTTCTTCATCGAGATGAACACGCGGATCCAGGTCGAACATCCGGTGACCGAGATGATCACCGGCGTCGATCTCGTGCGCGAACAGCTGCTGATCGCGTCGGGCGAGAAACTCTCGCTCACCCAGTCCGATGTCGAGATCCGCGGCCACGCCATCGAGTGCCGCATCAATGCCGAGGATCCGGACACCTTCCTGCCGAGCCCGGGACTGGTGAAGCGCTTCCATGCTCCCGGTGGCCCCGGCATCCGGGTCGACACGCATCTCTACGATGATTACCGGGTGCCTTCGAACTACGACTCCATGATCGGCAAGATCATCGCGCATGGCGCGGATCGTGCGCAGGCCATCGCGCGCATGCGCATCGCCCTCAACGAGACGGTCGTCGAAGGCGTGCGAACCAACATACCGCTGCAGCAACGCATCGTCGCCGACGCCGGCTTCCGCCAGGGCGGCCAGAACATTCACTACCTCGAAAAGCGCATCGTCATGCGCCGTGAGAATCCTGCCCGATAGGCGGGTCGGGTCGGCGGCCGGCCCCGATGGGCGCAGCGCGGGTTTCCTGCGCGGGATTCGCTTCTCGAATGCCGGAAGACTGAGCTTACAGGTTGCCCCTCACCCGGCGCTGCGCGCCACCCTCTCCCCGTTTCACGGGGCGAGGGTAAGCGGTAGTGACCCAGTCCGAAGTGGGTCCCGTGCCGCAGGCTGCCTCCGGCAGATGGCAGCAGGAACCGCAAGACGCGGAGGCGTAATGGCCCATATCGAGTGGATCCTCAACTGCGATGCGCGCGAGCACGCTCGGCTGGAGGAGGCGCTGCTCGCGGTCGGTGCCCTGTCGGTCACGTTGCTCGACGCCGACGCGGGTACGCCCGCGGAGCGGGCCATGCTCGAACCCGGCGTTGGCGAAACGCCGCTCTGGCCCCACGTCGAGTTGCACGCACTGTTCGGCACGGAGGTGGATCGCGACGCAGTGCAGCGCGCCGCGGGCCGCGTGCTCGATACCGATCGTGGCGCGAGTCCCGAAGGTACGTGGTCGGAAGTGCCCGATCAGGCGTGGGAGCGGGTATGGCTCGAGGATTTCAAGCCCCTGCGCTTTGGCGCGCGCACGTTCATCGTGCCGGGTACGCACGCGCTGCCGGAGGGCGCGGATGCCGCCAACGCGGCCGTCGTGCGGCTCGATCCCGGCCTCGCGTTCGGAACCGGCACGCACGCGACGAC
>JBGTIG010000222.1:0-3705 GCA_041745755.1 Lysobacterales bacterium | reverse complement strand
CTGCGAGTCCGTCATGAGCGCGTGCAGATCCTGGATCACCGCTTCGAGGTCGAGGGTCTTGAATTCCTCGCCATACACGAACTCGCCGCCCATGGGATTGGACTTCGCGGACTGCGGATGCAGGATCCGGAGGTTCAACTGTTCCGGCCACCAGCCGGCATTCGACGGCCCCCCGGCCAGGGTATGCCTGCGAGCGCTGGTCGCCACTGGACACTGGGTTTCAGTTGACATGATCTTTTCCTCCGGGGGTGCGTGCCTGTCTAGCGGGGCAGCTTGAACCACCGGCGCCGATAGATGAAGTAGTTATTACTGATGGAAGCCATAGGCCCCGTAAATCGGGAGCCGGAGGGTGCCGCTTACCCTCGCCCCGCAAAGCGGGGGTGAGTACGTGCGGCTGCGAGCCGCGGGCTCGCGCATGTACGAACGCCCGAGCGAGGCTCGGGCCGGGGCACGGAGTGGGGTGGCGCGCAGCGCCGGGTGAGCGCAGATCGAAGCCCCTCGCGATTCCGTCCATGGTTCGACTGGCTCACCACGAACGGAATTTCAAACTGATCCGTCCATGGTTCGACCCTTCGGCAGACTCAGGGTCACCACGAACGGAATGAAATGCGAGGTAGTCACTCAGATCCGCTGCTTTGCGTTCGCAGCCAGCTCGCCGACACATCCAACATTTTATATAGTCGACACATGCCCGACCCCAAGCCCGTCGAGTTACGGGGACAGTTCCCTTGAGGACCTTCGCGCCTCCCCGCTCTCGGCAAGGCAAGAGGCAGGCCATCAACTCGATCAGGTACAGAACGGCCGGGAGCCTGACGACGGGAAGCCCATGAGCACCGTCGGCCAAGATGTGAAGGAGATTCGGGTTCGAGATGCCGCCGGAGCATTCCGGGTCCTCTACGTTGCCAGGCTCGCCAATGCGGTCTACGTGCTTCACTGCTTCCAGAAGCAGACGCCGAAAACCAGCAGGGCAGATATGGACTTGGCCGCCAGGCGTTGCCGCGAAGTGCTGAAGGAGCTGGGTCAATGAACGAGCAACGGTTTGCCAACGTCTGGGATGCCATCGAGGACACCCCCGAGGAAGCGGAAAACATGAAGCTGCGTTCCGTCCTGATGACGGCGCTGAAGAACCACCTTGCCCACACCAAAATGAGCCAAGCGCAAGCTGCCAGGCTCTTTGGTGTCACCCAGCCGCGCGTCTCTGATCTGATGCGCGGCAAAATCAACCTGTTCGGGCTCGACTCGCTGGTGAACATGGCAACGGCGGCCGGGCTTCACATTGAACTGCGGGTACTCGAAGCCGCCTGATCAGTTTCGTTCTCGCCCGTCGCTTTCGGCCAAGTGCGGTCGTTCGGATACTACGACCTGACCTCGTGGTCGACAACGCACAGCCGGACGGCGTCTTCTCTAAGGCTGGAATATGGACAGTTTAGGAATCGGAGTCCCGGCCTTTGATTCGTCTCGGAAGCGCTCGCTCCACTAGCTTCGAGGTGGTTCTGAGCAAGTCTTTCTTGATGGATGCGGTATAGCGAGCGGTGCTTCTGGCCGCACTGCGACCGTGTGAACGCCTTCGCGTACTCGCACTTGACTGCTGATGATCGAGGCGGGAACTGGGCGCTGTCTTTTGCAATGTCCCGGCGTTGCGATCCTGCGGCGGATGCGGCATGGTCCGGCAATTCCAGGTGGGGCAAGCCCTGATGTCCATGGCAAAACGCGTGCTGGGCTGCGTGGCCGCGACACTCGTGCTGGCAGCGCCTGCACCAGCCGCCGACTCCGAGCACGACGCAATCGCTGCGTGGACTCACAGCAAGCAACACGCGTTGCTCGACGAGTACGAGGGATTCCTGCGGCTACCGAACGTGGCGACCGATCTAACTGCGATCCGGCGCAACGCGGACATGCTGGTCCAGATGATGGAGCGTCGTGGCTTGTCGCCGCGCTTGCTGGAGAACGCGGATCGCAGCGCGCCACCGGCCGTCTACGGCGAGTGGCTGGTGCCGGGTGCGACGCGCACGGTGGTGCTGTACGCGCACTACGACGGCCAGCCGGTTGACCCGAACGACTGGTCCAGCGACCCTTGGACGCCGGTATGGCGCCGCGGTCGGCTCGACGTCGCGCCTGGGATCGTTGAACGTGACGCTTCGCGGCCGATCGCCCCCGAGTGGCGCCTGTATGCGCGAGCGGCTTCCGACGACAAGGCGGGTGTCTTCGCCATCCTGGCGGCCACCGACGCACTGAAAGCGGCGGGGCTGCGACCGACCGTCAATCTCAAGCTGTTCTTCGATGGCGAAGAGGAACAGGGTTCGCCCCACCTGCGCGAAGTGCTGGACCTCAATCGCGAGCTGCTCGCGGCCGATGCGTGGTTGATCGCCGATGGCCCCCTGCACCAGAGCGGTCGCCGGCAACTGGTGTTCGGCGTGCGCGGCGACGCCAACGTCGACATCACCGTGTATGGACCGAAACGGCCCCTGCACAGCGGACACTATGGCAACTTCGCCGCGAATCCGGCGCTGCGGCTCGCGCGACTGCTGGGCTCGATGAAGGATGAGGACGGGCGCGTCCAAGTGGCAGGCTGGTACGACGGGCTCGAACCACTGGGCCCGGCCGAGCGCAAGGCCCTGGCAGCCGCGCCCGACGACGAGGCGGCGCTGTTGCGCGACCTCGGACTCACAACAGGCGAGATGCAGGGCGTTTCCTTGCCCGAAGCCATCAACCTGCCGTCGCTCAATATCAACGGCATCCGTTCCGCCGACGTCGGCGCGCAAGCGCGAAACGTGATTCCGACCGAGGCGCGTGCCACGCTCGACCTGCGTCTGGTGAAGGGCAATACCGTCCGAGGACAGTTTGGGCGCCTGCTTGCCCATGTCGAAGGCCAGGGCTTTCACGTGCTTGATCGCGCGCCCACCGATGCCGAGCGCGTGCGCTACTCGAAGATCGCCACGTTGGTGCTGTCGCCTGGCGGCTATGCCGCCTCGCGCACGGCGATGGACCTGCCGATCGCGCTCGACGTGATCGCCGCGCTGCGTACCCTTGCCGGCGAATCGCTGATCCTGACACCGACCATGGGCGGCAGCCTGCCGCTCGTGGTGATCACCCAGGCGACCGGTTCTCCAACTCTGGTAATCCCTCTGGCGAATCCCGACAACAATCAGCACGCCGAGAACGAGAATCTGCGCGTAGGCCACCTGTGGGGCGGCATCGCGACGATGGCCGCGGTAATGCGCATGCGCACGCAGCCGTAACGGCCACCGCGGAGGATGGTGAGGACCCCCCGAAACAGGGGGCAGTGTGGTGCCGACTGTACGCCGGCCTGCGGGTGCCGTATTTCGAGCATCCCGACAAGTCTCATCACAAACTGCCGGCGAAGGTCGGCTTCGGGTCGGAAGCGGCCACCAGGGCTAGGCTGACCTGCCTCTTTAGGACCCCGAACTTGCGGGCTAGAGCGAATGACCGGCGATACACTGATGACTCTGATTCGGACCAGCCATGAAATCCATCGGTGCAGGGTTGTCCGATCTGCGGGTAAGTGGCGCTCCGAGCCCTAAGTCGAGTGATGCTGCTGATCGCGGGCTTCGGCCTCATGGCGCATGCGGTGCGCGCGCATTTCGAGCCATCGCTCGGCGACTTCGGCGATGCCCTGTTCGCGGCGGGCGGCGCGTTCACCACGCTCGGGACCGGGATGTGGCAGCCGCACGGCGTCGCGGCGGC
>JBGTIG010000221.1:0-10553 GCA_041745755.1 Lysobacterales bacterium | reverse complement strand
GCGCTCGGCGCGGCGCGCGCATTCGGGCTTGATCGGCGCACGCTCCGCCAGTGCGCCGAAGTCTGGGTGCTGCCGCACTCGAATCTCCTGCGCGCGTCCCCGGCCCTGCTCGAGGAGCTGCGCGTGCGACTTCGCTCCGCGGCCGCGCGGAACACCGCTGTCGCGCTCAAGTACCACCCGCGCGAGGTCGAACGCGATCCCGGCGATCTGCTTGCACACGGTGCAGCGCGGGTCCTGCCGGCCACGTTGCCGATGGAGCTGCTGCTGCCGCTGTTGCGGCGCGGTGCAGTGATCGAGGGCGCCGCCTCCACGGCCCTGCTCGCGGCGCGGTGGCTGCGGCCCGATCTCGAGATCCGCCTGTTCGGCCACGCGGACCATCCCTACGCGATGGCCGCGGCGCGCCTTCTGCGCGCAATCCCAGCCGAGCAAGTTCGGCTGCTACGGGAGGCGGGGCACGTGGGGGTGTCGTAGGTGCCGAGCTCGCTCGGCACGGGGCAAACCCGGCCGAGCAAGCTCGGCTGCTACGGGAGGTACCATGAGGCGTTGCTTTTTCGCAACGAATCCAGCGGGGCCGCATGGCGCAGGCGCAGGTACTGGTGGTCGACGATGAGCCCGACATCCGCGAGCTCATCCGCGACATCCTGGTCGACGAGGGCTACGCCGTCGCGACCGCAGGCGACGCGCGCGAGGCGAGCGAAGCGCGGAGGGCGCACAAGCCCGACGTGATCCTGCTGGATGTCTGGATGCCGGACACCGACGGCGTCAGCCTGCTGCGCGAGTGGACCGAGGGCGGCGGGTTGCCTTGTCCCGTGGTGATGATGTCGGGTCACGCCAACATCGAGACCGCGGTGGAGGCGACGCGCCTCGGCGCCTACGACTTCATCGAAAAGCCGCTGTCGATGGCCAAGCTGCTGCTGATCCTCGGCCGCGCGCTCGAGGCCGCGCGCCTCACGCGCGAGAACGAGGGCCTGCGCGGCCAGCTGGCCGAGCTGTTCGAGCCGCTCGGCGGCAGCGCACTCATGAGCAGCGTGCGTGCGCAACTCGAACGCGTTGCGACGGTGGAGGCGCCCCTCTTGCTGCTCGGCGAGTCGGGTACGGGCAAGCAGACGCTCGCGCGCTGGCTGCATGCGCGCGGTCCGCGTTCGGCAGGACCGTTCGTGGCGTGGTCACTGGCATCCACACCGCAGGAAAGGCAACACGCGGCACTTTTCGGCTCCGGTGCAGACGTCGAGGCCCAGACCGGGTTGCTCGACCAGGCGGCGGGCGGCTCGCTCTTCTGCAACGACATCGCCGAGTTGAACGCCGAGTCGCAGCGCGATCTCGCCACGGCGATCGACCATGGCACGTTCGTTCGCAGTGGCGGCGGGGATTCACTGCCACTCGCGGCGCGCATCATCGCGGCCAGTACGCGCGATCTTGCCGGCGAGGTGCGCGCAGGGCGGTTCCGCGAGGATCTGTATTTCCAGTTGCACGGCCTGCCGATCGACGTGCCGAACCTCCGCGCGCGCGCCGATGACGTGCCGACCCTGCTGGCGTACTTCGCGGATTACTTCAGCACGCGCGATGGGCTGCCGTATCGGCGCTTCGCCACCGGGTCCATCAATCGACTGCGCCAGCATTCCTGGCCGGGCAACCTGCGGGAGCTGCGCAATCTCGTGCAGCGTCTTCTAGTCCTCGGGGGCGCCGGCGATATCGAATTGCCCGAAGTCGAGCGCGCGCTGGGACAGGCGACGCAGACGCGCGCGGCGTTCGATTCCGGGGGTGATGCCGCTGCGTTCGCTATCGACTACGCATTGCCCCTGCGGGAAGCGCGTGATGCATTCGAGCATGCCTACCTCACCCAGTTGCTGAGGCAGGCCGACGGCAGCGTCGGCAAGCTTGCCACGCTCACCGGCATGGAGCGCACGCACCTCTATCGCAAACTGCGAGATCTCGGCATCGATCCTCGGGGCGAGCGCGGCTAGGCGTCTGGGCGGCGGGACTCGCGGTGCAATTCCGGGGCGTGGGTCAGGCTCGCGGCGATGCGGGCGGCTTGCGATTCCACCAGCTCGAATAGAGTTCCAGCGTGGCGAGGTCCTGCATCGGATAGTCGAGGATCTCGGGCGTGTATTCGATGATGTCCTGCGTGCGCAGCGCGACGCGCCACGGCTCGAATCCGAGGGCGCGCAGCTCCTGCTCGAAGCCCGCGACGGTGATCCGGTTGAGTTCGAGATACCACTGCCAGTATTGCGCGGACGTGGCGTCGTCGCCACTCCGGTCCATGCGCTCGGGCTCCTTCGAGAACACCAGCGCGCGCAAGTCCTCCGGACTGCGCCGAAGGTGCAGAAATTGCTCGTCGCTGAACTCGCCAAGGTGATGCCCGTAGTTCGAGTAGTAAAGCCCCGGGTGCGCGAAGAACAGACCGCCATCGCGAAGTACCCGCCGGATCTCCGCGAGGCAGGGCGCATAGCCGCCCGCGATGTGCTCGAGCGAACCCCAGCTCAGCACCACGTCGAAATGATCGTCGGGGAACGACAGTCGATTGCCGTCCTCGGTCGCGAACCTGAGGCAGGGCGGCACCGCGTCCGGCGGAAGGTGGTTCTCCGCCATGATGCGCGGCAGGCTCCGGAAGCCGCCGAAGGGATCGATGCCCACCAGCAACTCGGGTTCGCAATGCAGCGACAGGGCAAGATCGGTGATGCCGTCGCCGCAACCGACGTCGAGAATGCGTCCCTGCAACAGCGGATGGTCCGCGAACAGGTAGCCCGACACGGTCCGCGCGGCGTGATCGAAATGGCGGTGGAACCAGTTTTCGTGCCCGAGATTCCAGCTGAGTTCGGCGACCGGCGTGGTGCCGGCGCGGCTCGCAAGCGTCATCGACTGGCCGGGAGCAGGCTCGGCTTCGCTGGTGGACATGAGCTCCGCGGGGGACCGGCGCTCGCGGTCGATCGTCGCCATCTGGCCGCGCACGCGACGAAGTGACGCCGCCTCGATCAGGGCCGCGGCCTGCCTGATCGCCCCCGGCACCACGCCGGTGCCCACCACATAGCGGCCGCGCGGCAGCCAGGGCACGTGCACGTGATCGCGCAGGCGCGTACCCCAGAGCGGAAGGCCCGCGGCATCGAGCAGACGGACTTCGAAGTCGGGATCGTCCACCAGCGCGCGTGCGATGTTCCAGTCGAAGCGCAATGCGCCTTGCGGCGTCCAGCTCGCAGCTTCGATCGACATGTCCCCCGGCGTCGCTGCGCTCATGTCGACTCCACGCACGGGTTTCGCGCACGCCTGCGGGGAACCTCGGGGTTCGCGGCCCGGAAATGTGTGCGCGCCGTTCGGCGACGGGCCGGAGCGGTCAACTCCGGGCCCGCGAGCATGCAGTGTTGGCGCCCGGATCCCTGCACATCACGTCAGCGCACCGGCAACGTCTGGTAGACCGACGTGACGAAACTGTCCGGCTTGATGAATCCGTCACCATATTCCTCGTCGGTGGCCGCGGTCGGCCTGGCGGCGATCACCTCCTCCAGCGACTTGCCTTCCTGCTTCAGCGCGGCGATGCGGTCGCGATGGCCCTTGAGCAGGCTGCCGTACGCCGCCAGTTCCGCGCGATTGCTGACCGGACCGTGGCCGGGAATCACGATCGTGGCGGTGTCGCTGAGCGCAAGTCCCCGCTGGATCGCCGCGAGGTAGCCGTCGATGCTGCCGCCCGATTCGGCGTCGACGAAGGGATAGAAGCCGTTGAAGAAATTATCGCCCATGTGCAGCACATTGGCCTTGGCGAACTTGACCACCGCATCACCGTCGGTGTGGCCGTGCGCGACATGCCACACCTGCACGTCATCGCCGTTGAGGTGCAGTCCCACGTCGCTGGAAAAGGTCACGACCGGCAGCGCGGCGTGCGGCGCCGGTTCCACCTTGCTGCCGCGCAGCATCTGTCCCGCGTGCATCCGCTTGCGCACGTTGTCGTGTGCCACGATCACCGCACCGGCCTTGCCGAAATTCTCGTTGCCGCCCGTGTGATCGCCATGCCAATGCGTGTTGATCACGAAGCCCGGCGGCTTGTCGCTGAGCTTGGCCAGCGCCGCGACGATCCTGTCGGTCAATGGCGCGAACTGGTCGTCGATGATGAACACGCCGTCCGCACCGACGCTCGCGACGATGTTGCCACCCGCGCCCGTGAGGAGGTGGGTGCCCGCGCGCAGCGGCGTCGTCTTGATCTCCACCTTCGAGAAATCCTGCTGCGCCGACGCGGGCAGCGGCACGGCAGCCAGAGCGAGAGCGAACAGGGTCCAATGGGGGTGGCGCATGGCGTGCCCTCGGGTCAGGAGATGGACTTCAATTCAACCACAGCGGCGCGAAATCTCCGAACCGTGTGATCCACCGCGGCGCCCCCGGACACTCGCGCTTCCCGGCGTCCACCGCCGGGTCTGCGGCAGCTGCCTCACCCGCCCAGGGACTTGAGGTGCAGGAACTCCCGGCGGGACTTCGGGCCGTAGGTTATGAAGTGCGGGTCGCGCCGATCCTGGTATTCACCTCGCGCCTGGGCAACGGCGTCGACCGGCAGGTGTTTGCGCAGCACGTCTTCGGCGACCGGATAGATGCCGATCGCGTTGCGGCCGAAAATCCTCGCGCGCGTCGCCGCAGTGATCTCCGGATACTCGAAGCGCTCGCGATACTCGTCCGAGATGCGAAACGCGCGGAACGCCTGGATCTGGTCCTGCGGACTGCCGTACCAGATCGAGTCGGTGCCCCAGAGAATGTTGTTCTCGCCGAGCTGGACGAGCAGCTTGCCGAGGCCGTGTGCGGCGGAATCCGGGTCGCGCATCAGGTACCGCCAGGTGGAACCGAGTTCCGCGTAGACGTTGCTGCCGTGACCGAGCCCTGCCTTGCGCATCGACGTCACCAGCGCGTCGATGCCGTCGCTGCGCTTCGGGTCGTAGGGGCCTTCGTCGGTGCCGGGCACGAAGCCCGAGTGATACACGAGGAAGTTGACGTCCGGAAAGCGCTTCGCGATGCGCCCGATGTCGACGCAGGTGCTGTGTTCGTAGGAGTCCGGTCCGAATGGGAGCCCCTTGTGCACCGCGATGTTGCGCACCCCGAGCGTGCGCGCGCGTTCGATCATGGCGATGCCGACGTCGTCATCGAGAAAGAATCCCTTGCCGTCGGGTCCCCACTGCGTGTAGCACTTCCAGGCGGCGATGCGGTACTCGCTCGCGAGGCGCTCCATGTCTTCCACGTCGCCCGGCTGGTTGGGATTGACACGCCCGTGCAGCAGCAGCCGATGCGTGCCCTGCATGCGTTCGACGATCGCGCGCGTCGCGGCCGCTTCCTCGATCGTGAGCGGCTCCTTCTCGCGCGTGGACGGCACGAACGACAACACCGCGAGGTCCGTATCGGAATCCAGGAACATGTCGCGGATGAATTCGTCGGGGCCGAGGCACTGCAGATGATCCCGCGCGCCGCCGAGCTCACGCGCGGCGCAGCCGGGGCTCTGCGTGAACGAAAGCGGCTTGTCGCCCGGCGCGAGCTTGCGCGTCCAGGCGCCGGTCGGATTCACGAAATGACCCTGCACATCGAAGATGAATTCCCCGCCTTCGAGCACCGACGCTGCCGCGGACGCGTCGAGCGCCGCCTCCTTTGGCAAGGCGTAAGTCGCGCCGCGCTTGCCAATCGCCGCGTACGCGCTGTTGAGCGCCAGCAAAGTGGTGGCCGCGCCGCAGGTGGAAATCAGGAAATCCCGCCGGGAGCGGGCGACGCGGCGCGCGTTCCGGGTGGCGTCCTCGAGCGCCAGGCGACGCGCCTGGTGATGCACGGGTTCGAGCGGGATTGGCGCGAACTCGCCGTTGCTCGTGGAATCGATCTTGATCGGCAGCCGCAGGCCGTCCGCATCCTCACGCTGACGCATGGTTCGCTCCTCGCGGAAAGTACGCACCGCACTCTACCGCGCGTCACCTCAAGGAGACGTCGCGGCGCGGCGCGCGCGGGTGATGCGAGGCGAACCGCAACGGATGCCGCCTGGATCCGGAAACCAATGGCGCGCCCGGAGGGACTCGAACCCCCGACCACCAGGTTCGAAGCCTGGTGCTCTATCCAGCTGAGCTACGGACGCGTCGGGGGAATCCTACCGACCTTGCGGTCGCCCGTTGCGGGTTCCCTATCCTGCGGGATTGGTGGAGAGTAGGGCGCCCGGCCGGGGATCGTGCCACCCACCCACACGGAGTCGCCCTGCGTGACGGCGCAACCTCTGCTGACTCTTTTCCTGCCGCTCGCGCTCGGCATCATCATGCTGGGTCTGGGGTTATCGCTGACGCTGGCGGATTTCCGGCGCGTGGCCCTTGAGCCGCGCGCGGTGCTCGTGGCGCTGTCGTGCCAGGCACTCCTGCTGCCTCTGGTTTGTTTTCTGCTGGTGAAGGGGTTCGCGATCGCACCCGCGCTGGCCGTCGGCATGATGCTGCTTGCGGCGTCGCCCGGAGGCACGACCGCCAATCTCTTCAGTCATCTGGCCGGCGGCGACGTCGCGCTCAACATCACCCTGACCGCAGTGAATTCCGTGCTTGCGGTGTTGACGCTGCCACTCATCGTGAACTTCGCGCTCAAGCATTTCATGGGCGACGATGCGACGCTGCCGCTGCAGTTCGGCAAGATCATGCAGGTGTTCGCGATCGTGCTGGTGCCCGTTCTGGCTGGCATGGGGGTGCGTGCGCGCTTTCCCGCTTTCGCGCAGCGCATGCAGAAGCCGGTCAGGATTGCCTCGGCGCTGTTCCTGCTGATGGTCATCGTGCTGGCGGTGATCACCGACTGGCAAACGCTGGTCGCCTACGCGCCGGTGATTGGACTGGTGGCGCTGATATTCAATTTGATCAGCCTTGCGGTGGGGTACGGCGTGCCGCGCCTGTTCGGACTGTCCAAGCGACAGTCCACCGCGATCGGCATGGAGATCGGCATTCACAACGGCACGTTGGCGATCGCGGTGGCGCTCAGTCCTCTGCTGCTGGGCAATCCGACGATGGCGATCCCGGCCGCGATCTACAGCGTCGTCATGTTCTTTACCGCCGCGGTCTTCGGCTGGCTGGTCAACAGCGGACATCGTCGGGAAGGCGCTGCGGCAAGTTGATCGCGCAGTCTCGGCCGGGCGAGCTCGGCTGCGACGGGGGTGCGGGGGAACGCGTGGATTCCGTAGGTGTCGAGCTGGCGCGGCACGGGTCGGCCGGATCGGAACTTTCCCGCAATTCAAGAACTGGCGCCGCTCCCGAACCGTTCTTCCATGCGCATCGTCCGCTCCTCGCCAGTCGGCGAAAAATCATCCGCTCGGAATGCGATCAGCAAGGCGCCCCGGGATGCCCGCGCCGTTGAGCCTCGGGGCGTATACGCTGCGCAGCAGGGCCGATGGCGGCAGCGCGGGAATCACGATGACAGACAGCGAACCCTTTCCTGTAGGCGACGCCGCGGCGTGGAAGTCCGATCTCAAGGTCGCGGCAATCTGGGGGGTGTTGGCGGGGCTCTCGGTCCTCGCCGTCATGCCGTACCTCATGCAGCTGATGCCCGAAGCATTCGCGCAGGTGCCGATATCGCTGCCGGTACTCGTCGCACTTCAGGCAGTGCAGGGAGCGGTGCTGCTGGGACTGCTGTCATGGGTCGGGCTGCGAATGGGGCACCGCGTCCGCCTCGGCAGCCCCGTGCTGCAGGGCTGGGTAACCGAACGCCGCGCGCCCCACTGGCAATCGCTGAGGCCCTTCCAGGCCGCGCTGATAGGAGCGGCCGCCGCGGCCGTGATCCTCGGGGCGAGCGCGGCGATCGATCCGATGTTGCCGGCGAAGCTCCAGGAAGTTGCCGACCCCGGCAAGGGACGCACCGCGCTCAATGGCTTGTTGGCGTCGTTCTACGGAGGCATCGCCGAGGAACTGCAGCTGCGGCTCTTCCTCATGACGTTGCTGGTGTGGCTGTTCAGTGTGCTGGCCAGGCGCGCGCCGGGCGCCGCGGCCTTCTGGGTTGCCATCATCGTCGCGGCGCTGCTGTTCGGCGCCGGCCATTTGCCGGCGGCGGCGAAGCTCTGGGGCCTCACCGACATCGTCATCTTCCGCACGCTCGCATTGAATGCGATCGGCGGACTTGCGTTCGGTTGGCTGTACTGGCGCCGCGGCATCGAGATGGCGATGCTCGGCCACTTCAGTGCGGACATCGTGCTGCATGTCATCGCGCCGCTGCTGTCCGCGGCGCCCGCCTGATCGCGCCGCAACCGGCGCCGGCACGACTGGCCTCGCAGTCGCTGGAAGGGCGGACTCTGCGCGCCCGCGATCAGCCCGGCCCGGGGGTTGCCTGGCGCCGTCGACTTCAGTTCTGGCCCCGTTGCGGGCAGGATCCGGTTCTACACTGCATGCATCACCTGCACACCACTTCCGGAGGCCACTGATGCGCACGTTTTTTCGCTGGGGCTTCCGGCTGTTTCTGGTCGTGGTGTTGGCAGGCGGTGTGCTCGTCGCGCATACGCTCCTTGCGCGGCCGCTGAAGATCGGCTGGTTCTTCGAGCGGGTGTTCGCGGAGTTCGCGCTCAAGGATCCCGAACTTCTGAGCAGCCTGCGCATTCTGCCGTCGTGGGCGGACTGGTACAGCGATGACCTGACGGACTCGTCGCTGGCGCGCGAAGCGGAACTCCAAGCCAAGCTCACGAACGACCTCGCGACCCTGCGCGAGTACGACCGCGATGCGCTCGATGCCGATACGCGGCTGTCCTACGACATGCTCGATTACTTCCTCGGCATTCAGGTCGATGGAATGCGCTTCGACCATCACAACCATCCCCTCAACCAGCTGTTCGGCGTGCAGAACGGCTTGCCGACCTTCATGGCCACGCAGCATCCCGTCGCGAGCGCGAAGGAGGCGGAAAACTACGTCTCCCGCCTCCACAAGTTCCCGCGCAAGCTCGGCGACGTCCTGGACGGCGTGAAGCTGCGCGAGCGCGAAGGCATCGTGCCGCCGACGTTCGTCGTCGAAAAGGTGCTCACCGAGATGCGCGGCTTCGTCGGCGCGGCGCCCGAGCAGAACGTCCTGTACACGAGTCTTGAGGAGAAACTCGGCAAGCCCGAGGCGAAGTCGATGAGCGACGACGCGCGCAAGCACGCGCTCGCGGAGACGCGCGCTGCGATCAAGACCAGCGTCTATCCCGCCTACCGCGAGCTGATCGCCTACTACGAATACCTGCTGCCGAAGACCCCGGGCAACCACGGCGTGTGGTCGCTGCCCGACGGCGCGGCATACTACGCGTGGGCGGTGCGCCAGCACACCACCACCGACATGGCGCCGGAAGAGGTTCACGCCCTCGGACTCGGCGAAGTCGCGCGCATCGAAGGCGAGATGGACACGGTCCTGCGCGCGCAAGGTCTGACAGAAGGCACGGTGGGTGCGCGAGTTGCGCTGATCGGCGATCGGCCCGACCAGCTCTATCCCGACAGCGATGCCGGCCGCGCGCGGATCCTCGCCGATTTCCAGACCATCATCGACGAGATCGACAAGGGCCTCGATCCCTATTTCGACGTACGACCCAAGGCGAAAGTGAAGGTCGAGCGCGTGCCCGTGTTCCGCGAGAAGACGGCGCCCGGCGCTTACTACAACACGCCGTCGTTCGACGGCTCCAGGCCGGGCATCTTCTACGCGAACCTGCGCAACGTCGCCGAGGTGCAGAAGTTCGGCATGCGCACGCTGGCGTATCACGAAGCGATTCCCGGCCACCATTTCCAGACCACGATCCAGCAGGAACTGACGGGCGTGCCGACGTTCCGCAAAATCCTGCCGTTCACCGCTTTTTCTGAAGGCTGGGCGCTTTACTCCGAGCGCCTGGCGTGGGAAATCGGCTACCAGGAGAATCCGCTAGACAACCTCGGCCGCCTGCAGGCGGAGATGTTCCGCGCGGTCCGGCTCGTGGTCGACACGGGAATGCACCACAAGCGCTGGACCCGCGAGCAGGCCATCGCCTACATGTCCGACAAGACGGGGATGCCTTCGACCGACGTGGTGGCCGAGATCGAACGCTACCTGGTCGCTCCCGGGCAGGCGCTGGCGTACAAGGTCGGCATGAATCGAATCCTTGAATTGCGCGAAGGTGCAAGACGCCAGCTCGGCGTAAAGTTCGACATCAAGCGCTTCCACAACCTCGTGCTGACCGGCGGCGACATGCCCCTCACCCTGCTGGATCAGCGCGTCGCTGCCTGGATCGCCGCCGAGAAGTCGCGCGCCTTCTAGGGAAGGTCTGATCAGGTCATCCTGACTTGCCAGACCGGCGCCGGGTTCGGCGCAGGTCCGAACGCGGCTCCCACGAATCAATCGCCTGTCGATTGATTCGTGGCGATACGTCCCTGTATCGCGGAACCTCCGAACCTTGTTCAGAGGTTCCCTAACGGAGAGATTTCGTGCAGAGGATTTTCCGCGGGATTGTCACGGCGATCGGGGCGCTGTTGCTGATCGTCACCCTTTTGTTCGCGTACGTGCGGCTGCGTGGGCCGACGCACGAGCAGCGCGAGGCGCTTGCGCTGCTGGAGGAGCGCGCCGTTCCCGTGGGCCGCAATGCCTTCGCCGCCCTCTGGCTC
>JBGTIG010000220.1:0-7871 GCA_041745755.1 Lysobacterales bacterium | reverse complement strand
GCCGCTCAGCCTGCGCGACGCTCTCGCGGGCATCCTCGCGCAACGAGCGCGGACCGATCGCCAGCCAGTAACTCAACAACTGGACCTGCGCTTTCCGCGCGTAGGCCTCGGCGAAGTCCGGATCGAGTGCGATGGCGCGGTCGAAGGCAGCGATCGCCTCCTGCGATCTCTCGGCCGAGATGGACGCCGTGACAGAAAGCAGCTTGCCGCGCAGAAAGGCCTCATAGGCTGGCAGGCTCTTGGTTGAGCCGGCGCGAAGCGCATTGCTTTCCGCCGGACTGAGCACTACCTGCAGCGCACTCGCCACCGCCTGGGCAATGTCGGCCTGGATCTCGAAGATCGTCTCGGTGGTCAGCGCGCGGTCGTAGTTCTCCGCCCACAGATGCACATCGCTGGCGCCATCGATTACCTGCACGTTGACCCGCACCTTGTCGCCCGCGCGCTGCACCGCGCCTTCCAGCACAACCGCGGCGCCCAGCTCGCTGGCAATCTGCGGAATGGACAGGGTCGAATCGGCGTAGCGCATCATCGAGGTTCGCGAGATCACCTTCAGCGCGGCGATCTTCGACAGCTGGGTCAACAAATCATCGTGCACACCCTCGGCAAAGTAGGCGTCCTCCGGCCGCTCGCTGCGATTGCGGAAGGGCAGCACGGCGACCAGGCGACTGTCGGCTGTCGCGCGGGGCACTTTGGGCTTGGTGTCCGGCGAGCTTGCGACTGCGGAAACCCCGGCTGGCTGTCGCACCGCCACAGCGACAGGCTGCGATTCGTCTTTTCCTGTCCAGAAGCGATCGGCGGCAAACAGCAGGATGACCAGGGCCAGTGCCGAAAGCGTCAGCACATCCAGCCGCTTGGCGGTCTGCGTGTGGTTCGAATGCGCCGACGCGACCTGGCCCTCGCGTTTCAGGCCGTCCGGAGTCAGTTCGAAGACCCAGCTGGCCACGAGGGCGGGAACGAAGCAGAGTGCGAGCAGCAAAATCAGGGTCTTCAACACCCATTCCGGAGTGCCGAAGACGGGCAGCAGTGTCTCGGCGACTTGCACGATCAGCCACGCGCCGACGAGGTAAAGACCCGCCATGCGGATCACGTTGCGGCGCGTGAGCTCCGAAAGGAAAGTCATGTCAGCGCTTGTCCTGGCAGACTCTGGCGAAATGCGGATCGGTGGTCTTGAGCTTCTTCACCACGGCGATGAAGCGCGGTTCGCAGCGGATCGGATCGAGCGCCGGCAGCATCACGGCCCAGTCCGCGGTGCCCCCCGGATCGCGGGTCAGCAGCTCGACGTATTCGAGGGCCCGATCGTTCGCACCCAGCAACATGAGCACGGCGGGCATGTTGTAGCCCTCCATCGCGTTGCCGCTATCCGGATCGAACTTGCTGTTGAACGGCAGGGCGGCATAGCGGCGCGCGAGTGACTCGCCCTCACCGCCCTCGATCGCCGCCATCAGCTCTCGACCCTGGCCGGCCGCACCGGGATTGTCGACCGCAGCCAGGCGCTCCAGCATTTCCCGGGCGTTCTCGAGATTGCCGAGTCGCAATTCCACCAGCGCGATGTCCTCCATGCAGCCCCCGTACGAAGGTGCGAACGCAAGCGTGCGCAGGCAGCGGTCGCGCGCGTCGGCATCGCGACCCAGCGTGCGCAGGATGAAGGCATGATTTTCGGACACGACCAGCGACCGTGGATCGAGTTCACTGGCACGTTCGATCGACGCGAGGCCGCCTTCGAGGTCGCCATTGCTCATCAGCAGCGTAGCCTGCCATTGATACGCGGTGGCGAACGAGGGTCGCAGCAAGATCGACTGGTGCAGCAGTGCTTCGCTCGTCGGGCGTCGCAGCTCCTTGCCGGCGATCATGCTCAGGGCCGCGTATGGCTCCGGCAGCGAAGGTTCGAGGCCAAGCGCCCGCTCCGCGTAGTCCCGGGCGATCGCCAGCGTCTGCCGGTAGTCCATTCGGTTGCTGTAGTCGCCGATGACCCCATAGGTCAACGCGAGCCCCGCGTAACCCTGGGCGTACCCCGGATCGATGGCGATGGCCTGGTTGAACAGCTCGACCGCCTGCCACAACGCCTCGCCCCTCCGCGAGTGCCACAGCGCCATGCCCCGCAGGTACAGGTCGTATGCCTTCACGTCGCGCGAGCCGCCCGGCTTCGTGACAGCGCCATCGGTGCGCGCGATGGTGACCTTGAGGGCTTCGCCGATGGCACGTGCGATCTCGTCCTGGATCGCGAAGATGTCCTCGAGCTTGCGGTCGTAGGTCTCCGACCAGAGATGGAAGCCGCTGTCGGCGTCGATCAGCTGCGCCGTGATGCGCACCTGGTCACCCTGCTTGCGGACACTGCCCTCGAGCACCATCCGCACCTTCAGTGCGCGCGCGATCTCGGGCACTTCCGTGGCCTTGCCCTTGAACGAGAACGAGGATGTGCGCGCGGCGACCTTCAGGTCCGGAGTGCCGGCGAGAACGTTGAGGATCTCCTCGCTGATGCCGTCGGAGAAGTATTCGTTGTCCGCCTCGCCGGACATGTTGACGAACGGCAGCACCGCGATTGAATTGCGGTCGACCGTCGGCGTGGCACTGGCCGTCGCGGATGCCTTCGCCTCCACGGCCTTCGTCGTCGTGGCCACCAGCGCCGCATCGCGCCGTGGCGCCATCACCAGCCGGTCGAAGGCGAAGAAGCCCAGCGCGAGCACCAGCACCGCCATGATCATGCGGTCCATGCGTCGCGCGGTGTGTGGCGCGATTGACTGGCCTGGAGACACGTCCGCGTCGCGCCTGATGCCATCTGGCGTCATCTCGAACACCCACGAAAAAATCAGCGCCGGAACGAAGCCGAGCGCCAGCAGCACCACCATCGTCTGCAGGACCCAGTCGGGCGTATGGAAGATCGGCAGCAGGGTTTCAGCCACCTGCGCGATCAGCCAGGCACCGACGAGGTACAACCCCGCCATGCGGATGACGTTGCGGCGCTTGAGTTCGGCGATGAAGTTCTGGTTACTCACAGACGTAGTCGCCCTCGGCGTTCTTGCGGCAGAAATCCGGTGGGCCCCTGGCGTCCCATAAGCCAGCCAAGCCGCTGCGGCGCGCGAACTCGGGGAATTCCGGCGCGCCCTTTACCTCGGAGTTGCGGCGAAACAATTCGGAAAACACCATCGCATCGTTGGTGGTGGGCCGATCCTGCGCCAGGACCAGGCCCCGGCCCACCTCGCCCGATCGCATCAGTACATGGGGCACCACACCCGCGATGTATTCCGGCTTGCCGGCAAGGTAAGCATCAATCAGGTTTCGCGTTTGCCGTCTAGCCTCGGCATCGCCATAGATCGCCCGAGCGAACAAGCCTGCGGCCTCGGGTGGAAACGCGCGGGTGAAATAGCCCGCAAGCCCACTGGTCATGGAGCTGATGGCGGCGGCCTTGTCGCCACGCGCGTTATCCAGGAGCGCCTGACCAATTCCGACGAACACATGACCGCCCTCGGTTGCCTTGCGCAGCAGCAGCGCGCCATTCTCGAGATCGCCCTCGAACACATAGAGACGTGCGCGCCAGAGCAGGGCATTGGGCAACATCGGGTCCAGCGCCAAAGTGCGGTCGAGTGCCAATGTGCCCTCGCGCAGGTATCCGGTGCTGATCAGTTGCGTCGCCAGCCAGAAATTCGCAGTCACATCGTTGGGGTCGAGTTTCACCGCCCGTTCGAGCGACTGGTGCGCTTCCAGAAAACGGCGGCGTTCGCCGAGCGCCGAACCCAGAGCCGCATAGGGCTCGGCCAGTGACGGGTCGAGTTCACTGGCAAGCCGCGCATGCAGTTCAATGCTGGGTAATGCCGTCGAGAAAGCCGAACCCCCCATGTAATTGCTGTTGACCGAATACAGCGAAGCCAGCCGCGCATGGGCGCGGGCATAGCGGGGATCCAGCGCGATGGCCCGTTTGAGCAGATCGATGGCTTCGGCAAAGCGCGCACCTTCTCGGCGATTGAAAACCGCGCTGGCCTGCAGGTACAAGGCATAGGCTTCGGGATTGCTGGTGCCAGCCTGCACGAGCCGGGTTTTCTGATCGCCTTGCAGGATCACCTCGAGCTTGCCGGTGATGGCGCGTGCGATTTTCTCCTGCAGTGCGAAGACGTCGGTCAAGTCGCCGTCGTAGGTTTCCGACCACAGGTGAAAGCCGTCCCTGGTGCGGATCAACTGCGCAGTGATCCGGACCTTCTCGCCCTGCTTGCGCACCGAACCTTCCAGCACATGTGCCACACCCAGCGTCTCGCCGATCGTGGTCAGGTTTTCATTCTTGTTTTTGAAGAAGAACGAAGAAGTGCGGCCGGCGACCTTCAGGTCCTCGAGCTTCGTCAGCGCATTGAGGATCTCCTCGGAAACGCCATCCGAGAAATACTCGTTGTCCTTGTCGGGGCTCATGTTGACGAAGGGCAGCACGGCGATGGACTTCTGCGGTGGTGCTGTGGAAACGGTGCCAGCACCCTCTTCCGGATCACGACTGCCGGGCAACGGCGTCGTGCCGGCCACGGAAATGGGCTCTGACCCCTTTTCCTCGCGCGGCCAGTAGCGATCAGCCACCACCAGTGCGGCCACGGCGATAAGCCCGGCCACGATGAGTCGATCCATGCGGCGGGCCGTTTGCGGCGCGATGGACTGCTCCGATGTGACATCCGCGTCGCGCTTGAGTCCACCCGGCGTCAGTTCGAAGATCCAGGAAAACACGAGCGCCGGCACGAATCCCAGCGCCAGCAAGATCACGATCGCGCGCGCGACCCACGCCGGTACGTCGAACATCGGCAGCACCGTGCCCGCGACCTGGGTGATCAGCCACGCGCCAACGAGGTACAGCCCCGCCATGCGGATGACGTTGCGGCGCTTGAGTTCTGCGAGCAGGCTCATGGCGCGGCCTTGGCGACTGCCTGCAGCCCGCGCCGCATGTCGCCGAAGTACGCCGTCAGATTGCTCAAGCCGGTGTCGACATCCGCGACGCGCAGCCGCAGTAGACGCTGCGCCTCGGGATCCCCACGGAGCAGCGCGGCCGCAGCGGCGACGGATTCGACCGGCAGCGCAACCGAGCAGGGATAATCAAGCGACCCGTCGATTCCAGTGTAGTTACCGACGGCGACGTTGCGGTCGCCGCAGCCGGCGGCCAGGACCTGCTGCACGTCGTGCGGCATGTTCCGGCGAAACCATTCGCGGTAAGACGATGCCCGTCCTTCATCAATGATGTAGTCGAACATGGGTGTGGTGTACACGCGCTGCGCGAGGTCGCGCAGCGTACCGTCCGCGACCAGGCCGATCTCGCCCCGTGACGTCAGTTCGTCGTAGGTCGCGCGGCGCCGGATATTGCCGTTGTACTGGGTGGCGCGATATGCCGCGATGAGGAGCGCTTCATCGGACAGCGGCGCGCGGCCGGCCAGCGCATCGAGGGCGCGACGGCCGTTCGCCACAACATCGCCGTAGTAGCCTATTTGCATCTCGTAGCCCCAGGCCTCCTCGCGCAGGTCGTCTTTCAGCCGCTCCGTAAAGACCTCTGCACGGCGCTGGGTGGCACGACCTTCGTTCCAGTTGGCCACCTGGATGCCGATGAAGACACCGACGATCACGATCACCAGGTCGATGACGACGGCCGCCCAGTTCTGGGTGCGCAGCTGTTCGACGAGACGGCGGTAGCGCATGGTCAATCAACCTTCAACTGGCACAGCAAGGTGCGAACGCGCGGCGCCAGCGTGAGCAAGCACACTCCGGGAATGGAACCCTGCGGTCGGCGATCTCATGAACTACTCACAGTCATACTCGCCGGGTCCGCGTCGCGTGCACAGGTCCGGTGCACCGTACTGGTCCCATAGTTCGACGAAGCCGAATTCGTGCAGGAAGTCGCTGAACTCAGGCAGTGCGCGCACTGCCCGACCCTGCGCGCTCCACAGCTGCACGAGAAAATCCGAGGTATCGCTGGTTTGCATCCTGCGAACCACCGCAAGAGCCTTTGCCGGCTCGCCCAACTTGACGAGCAGAGCGGGAAACTGCCCGTAGATGCTCGTGCGGGGCCGCGCAAGATGGGATTCAACGAAGTCGCGCGCCCGTTCACGCGCGGCTGCATCACCATACAAGCCGTCGATAACCACGATCCTTTCGGCGGGGGACAGCCTGCTGAAAAAGGCCTCTGAACCCCTTGCTGAAAGCCTGAGCGCCCGTTGCCGGTCACCGCGCGCGTCGACGATTTCACCAAGCGTGAAGTCGGCGAACGTGAGCCCCGCGTCTCGCGCGCGTTCGAGGAACTGTTCCGCGCGGTCGAGATCGCCGGCGTAGAAATACATGATGCCGCGCCAGCGCAGCGCGTTGGGCAGCATCGGATCGATTGCCAGCGCGCGCTCGATGAATGCTATGCCGCGCTCGCGGTAACCGTTCCGGATCAGACTCAGGCCAAACCAGAAGTTCGTGGTTGGGTCGTCTGGATCCAGTTCCAGCGCACGTTCGAAGTCCTTGCGCTGTTCGACCAGGCGCCCGGCGAACTTGCCGTAGGAAAACCCCAGGGCCGCGTGCGGCTCGGCCAGTGTGGGGTCGAGTTCGATGGCCTTCCGGGCGAACTGTTCCAGATCTTCCTGCACCGCCACGACGTCCACTTCCTCGAAATTGGGAAGCACGACGTAGATGGACGCGAGCCGCGAGTAGGCGCGTGCGTACGCGGGGTCGAGCGCGATGGCCTTTTTCAATGCCGCTATCGCGTCGCGGTAGCGTGCACCATCGCGACTGTTGAAGATGGCGGTGGCCTGCAGGTACAACGCGTAGGCTTCAGTATTCTCGGTGCCGGCGTTGACCAGGCGCGTCGCCTGTTCACCACTCAACACGACCTTGAGCTCATCGGTGATCGAACGCGCGATCTTTTCCTGCAGGGCGAACACGTCGTCGAGATTGCCGTCGTAGGTTTCCGACCAGAGGTGGATGCCGTCTTCGCTGCGGATCAGCTGCGCGGTAATGCGGACCTTGTCGCCCTGCTTGCGTACCGAGCCTTCGAGAATGTGGGCTACGCCCAAGGTCTTGCCAATGGCGCGCAGGTCTTCATTCTTGCCCTTGAACGAGAACGAAGAGGTACGGCCAGCCACACGCAAGTCCTTTACCTTCGACAACGAGTTGAGGATCTCTTCCGCAATTCCGTCGGAGAAATACTCGTTGTCCCGATCGGCGCTCATGTTGGCGAAAGCGAGCACGGCGATCGATTTGTCGCTGACGGCAGCCTGCGTACTTGCCAGGGCTTCTGCCTTCACCGCCTGCGAGGTCGTCGCCACCAGTGTCGCCTCACGTTTCGGGGCAAGCACGAACTTGTCGAATCCGAAGAAGGCCAGCGCGATCGCGAGCACGACCAGGATCGACCGCTCCATCTTGCGTGCAGTCTGGGGCGCGATCGATTGTTCCGGTGCAACATCTGCATCGCGCCTCAGTCCACCTGGCGTCAGCTCGAACAACCACGAAAACACCAGGGCGGCTACCAACCCGATCGCCAGCAGCCCGACCAGCACCTTCATCAACCAGCCCGGCGCCTCGAACACCGGCAGCAACGTGCCGGCCACCTGCACGACCAGCCACGCGCCGACGAGGTACAGCCCCGCCATGCGGATGACGTTGCGGCGCTTGAGTTCGGCGAGAAATGACATGGTCTACAGCGCCTTCGCCACTGTGGGTCCGCATTCGAAGTCCGACTCGCCCAACGGACGGCATTCGCCGGGCCAGCCCTTCTCGCGCCAGTAGTCGACGAATCCGAACTTCACGAGTCGTGCGCGTACGCTCGGGTCGGCGAGCATCCCGTGCCCCGTCGAACGGTTCCTTTGGAGCTCCATGAAGTACGTGCCTTGGACCACGGATGTGTTGCTGTCCATGTAACTGTTGTAGCGAGCGAC
>JBGTIG010000219.1:0-2682 GCA_041745755.1 Lysobacterales bacterium | reverse complement strand
CGGGCCGCTGCTGCCGGGCGCCACTCGCGGCGCCTTCCTGGAGCCGCTGTTCGGGCTCGCGGGCGCCGTGGCCAAGGCCGACGGACGTGTCTCGCAGCAGGAAATCACCAGCGCCGAGAATCTCATGCGCAGGCTCGATCTCGACGAGCCCAAGCGGCATTCGGCCATTCGCGCCTTCAACGAAGGCAAGGAATCGGCGTTCGATGTCGGCGATGCTGCGCGGCGCCTGCGGGCCTTTGCGAGATTTCGCGGTGAGATGAGACTCATGGTGATCGAGGTTCTGGCCGAGGTCGGCGCGGCCGATGGTCATATGCATGTCGCCAGCGAGGGAATGCTGTCGCGGATCGCCCATGACCTTGGCGTCGACGCCGGCGCTGTGGCGTCGATCCTGCAAGCGCGCCGCAGCCCCGGTGGGGGAGGGAACACGGCCGGCGAGCCGTTCGGCGCGCGGCAGCAGGACTCACGCGAACCGCCGCCACGCAACGCCCCGCCGCCGCCGCGACCGGCGGCGACCCTGGATCCGTACCAGGTGCTCGGCGTTTCGCGCATCGCCAACGAGAGCGTCATCCGCAATGCGTACCGCAAGCTGATCGCCAAGTACCATCCCGATCGCATGCAGGCGCGCGGCGTCGCGGGTGACGCCCTCAGGCGCGCCGAGGTCAAGGCGCAGGTGATCAACGCCGCCTGGGAGCAGATCAAGGTGCAACGTGGCTTCAGCTGACCTCGCAGGTGCCGCAAACGGATCGTCGATGCGCCAGTCGACGGTGATCGCGGCGTCGATCCTCTCGGCGGACTTCGCGCGGCTCGGTGCCGAAGTCGACGCGGTCATCGCCGCGGGCGCCGACTGGGTCCATTTCGATGTGATGGACAACCACTACGTGCCCAACCTCAGCATCGGGCCGATGGTCTGTTCCGCGCTCCGCAAGCATGGCGTGACCGCACCGATCGACGTGCACCTGATGGTCAAGCCGGTCGATCGCCTCGTGCCCGACTTCGCGCAGGCAGGCGCCTCGCTGATCAGCTTCCATCCGGAGGCCAGCGAGCATGTGCACCGCACGCTGCAACTGATCCGTGCGAGCGGCTGCCAGACAGGCCTGGTCCTCAATCCCGCGACACCGCTGAGCGTGCTGGACCACGTGCTCGGCGATCTCGATCTCGTATTGCTCATGAGCGTCAATCCCGGGTTCGGCGGGCAGGGCTTCATCGACTCCACGCTGGCCAAGCTCCGCGAAGTTCGTCGCCGCATCGACGCCAGCGGCCTCGCCATCCGCCTCGAGATCGACGGTGGCGTCAAGCCCGACAACATCGCGGAGATCGCGAAGGCCGGCGCCGACACCTTTGTTGCCGGTTCCGCGATATTCGGGAGCGCGGATTACGCCGCGACCGTCACGGCCCTGCGCGCGGGTGCCGCCGTCGCGTGAGCCCGCGCACCGGGCGTCTTGGGGCGTGAAAACCGTGCGGGGCCCGACGCATGCGCTTGCGGTGCGTTCGCGCGATGGCGATTCGCGGGCGCGGGCCCGAATACCGAACGGGTTCGCGCGCTGTCACTTGCGAGGAAGCCCGCTCGCTGTGAAGCTCCGGACAGCATCGAACCAGGAGGCACGCCATGGCACGCAACATCGCGATCGTCGAGGACGAACCGGCGATCCGCGCCAACTATTCCGACGCACTGAAGCGGCTCGGCTTCGACGTCTTCCAGTATTCCTCGCGCGCCGACGCGGAGTCGGCGTTCGCGTTGCGACTCCCGGACATGGTGCTGATCGACATCGGGCTCGGTGACGAGCACGAAGGCGGTTTCGACCTCTGCCGCAACCTTCGTGCACGCGCACCCCAGCTGCCGCTGATTTTTCTCACCGCGCGGGATTCCGACTTCGACGTGATCTCGGGTTTGCGTCTCGGCGCCGACGATTACCTGACCAAGGACGTCTCGCTGCCGCACCTGACCGCGCGCATCAATACGCTGTTCCGGCGCGTGGATGCGATGCGCCGTCCGACTTCGCAGGAGGCGACGGTCACCCATGGTGCCCTGTCACTCGCCGCCGAGCGCATGAGCATCGCCTGGAACGGCGAGGAAGTGCCGCTCACCGTCACCGAGTTCTGGATGGTGCATACGCTGGTGCGGCACCCCGGTCACGTCAAGAACCGCGATCAGCTCATGCGCGACGCGCAGGTCGTGGTCGACGACGCCACCATCACTTCGCACATCAAGCGCATCCGCAAGAAGTTCCTCGCCATCGATCCTGCGTTCGACCAGATAGAAACCGTGCACGGAGCCGGATATCGCTGGAAGATGTAGGGGTCGGTCGGACTGCACCCGGGAAACCCATGCGCAATCGCGCGTTGTTCGCCATCGCGGCGCTGGCGGCCCTGCTGCTGCCGGTCGGCGCGTGGCTGCTCATCGAGCAGATGGAGGCACTGCTGCGCGGCGTGCAGGAGAGCGCACAGGTCGACGCGGCCCAGGCGATCGCACACGCGCTCACGGAAGAGCCCGGCTTCGGTCGCGATACCGGTTCTGGCCTCTACGTGCATCCGCTCCGCGGTCGCATCGTCGTCGATGGATCCGGAGACGACTGGGCGGCGACCACGCCGCTGCGTTCGCGCGACGGAAGCCTGCGCCTGCATGCGGCGGCGGACGAACGCGCGCTGTACCTGCTGCTCGATGTCGCCGACAACTCGCGCGCG
>JBGTIG010000218.1:0-1674 GCA_041745755.1 Lysobacterales bacterium | reverse complement strand
GGCGGGCGTGCGCAGCCGCCGCTCGTTCGACGCACTGGCTGCACGCGTACGTCGCGAGCTTTTCGCCGCCGCCGTGGCGCGGCTCGAACCGGTCGATGCGGCGCTGACGGCCTATGCTCACGTGGCGCCGCGATTGACGCCGCCGGTCATGGGTTACGGCCAGGCAAGTTTCGACGACCTGCGCACGCAGCTCGGATCCCTCATCCATCCGGGGTTCGCCGCCTCGCTGCCGCTGCCAAGGCTCGAGGCGTTGACGCGCTATCTGCGCGCGGCGTCGGTGCGCGTGGAGCGGCTGGTGCAGGATGCGCGCCGCGATCAGGAAAAGATGCTGGCGGTGCTGCCCTTCCTCGCGATCCTGGACCAATGGCGGCGCCTGGATGTCGATGCGGCGACCGTCGAGTCGCTGCGATGGCAGATCGAGGAACTTCGCGTCGCCGTATTCGCGCCCGAGCTTGGTTTCGCGGGCCGCGTCTCGGAAAAGCGCCTCAACCGTTTCATCGCCGCCCATGATCCCGCGCGGGGACAATCCGTCGAGGGCGAAGCAGCCGCCGGGAGCATTGGCGAAGAGGCTTCGCCGGTCGGCATCTCACACGCGATGCGCGAGCGCCTCGCGGCACTTGCGCGACCCGCCCGGCGCTGACGTGGCGCCTCCCGGAACCCGCCGCGCTGCCCGGGGAAGGCCCGAGGACCGATCGCGGTCCCACGAGCCCGGGAACGACCTGATCAGGCCTTTCCTGGCTGTCCCGCCCCGCTACTTGACGCGCTGCACCCTGACCGAGCGGTTGTAGCCTTCGACACGCAGCATCCAGGTTCCCATCATCGCGGGCTTGATGGTCACCTGCGGATTGCTGACGCGGCGGGCGACCAGCGAATCGGGTTCGATCTGTCGCCAGACCTGGCCGTTGTCCAACGTGAAAACCGTCGAGCCCTTCCAGCCGCTGAACTCCCCGTCCACGTGCGCCACGATCGGTTCGGGGTCCTTGCCGCCGCTGAAGAGATGCATGACGGGAAAGCCGACCAGCGATTTGCGGATCGCCTTTTCGCTCATGTTGCCTTCGAGCCACGCATTGAGCGCCGCGAGCTGCGCGGGCGTGAGCGAATCCAGGCCGGTGTTCCGGCGCTCCTCGATCGACATGCGCTCCTCGATGGGGAGAGACTCCTGTGCGCGCAGGGGGCCCGGGCCCAGCACGACGAGGAGGATGATCTGGAACCACAACAGGTGGCGCATGGCCGTCTCCGGAAATAGCTGCGTCGATTCTAGACCGAACGTCCCACGACGGATCGAAGCATCACGCCGGCATCGGGTTGGATGGCGCGCGACGCGATGGCGCATCGCAAGGCTTTCGACCTTCCGCCGCCGACCTGCCCGCAAGGGGTGGGACAATCCCGCGCATGGGCCTAGCTGCGCGCGAGCACGAAGACACTGCTGAAATCCTCGGGCGCTGGTGGCAGGAACAGGCTCCGCCGGTGCCGGCGGAGCATGAACTGAGTGGACTGATGAGGGGCGTTCTCAAGTCGCCGGACACTTCGCCGGTGACCGCGCGCGAGCTCCGCAGCACGCTTGAACTGCTGCAGTCGATGGGCGCGGACCTCGATACGCAGGCGTCCGCGGTCGCGACCGTGCTTGCCGGGGCGCCGGCGGGCGTGAAACCCTCGCCCGCCGTCGCGGAGCTG
>JBGTIG010000217.1:0-6799 GCA_041745755.1 Lysobacterales bacterium | reverse complement strand
AGGACTCGCCCGACCTGTACGTGCCCGAGGTCATCTGGAGCCACACCGCCGAGCGCGTGCTGACGCTCGAGCGCGTGCACGGCATTCCCAGCGACGACATCGAAGCACTGGACGCCGCCGGCATCGACCGCAAGGCGCTGGCTGCCAAGGGCGTGCGCGTGTTCTACACGCAGGTGTTCCGCGACAACTTCTTCCACGCCGACGCGCACGCCGGCAACATCTGGGTCGACGCCACGCGCAAGGACAATCCGCGCTTCATCGCCATCGATTTCGGCATCGTCGGCCAGCTTTCCGGAGAGGACCAGTTCTACCTCGCCGAGAACTTCATGGCGATCTTCAACCGCGATTACCGGCGCATCGCCGAGCTGCACGTCGAGGCTGGCTGGATGCCTGCGCATGTGCGCATCGACGAACTGGAAGCCGCCGCGCGCGCGGTGAGCGAGCCCTACTTCACGCGGCCCCTGTCCGAAATCTCGCTTGCCGAAGTACTGATCAAGCTCTTCCGCACGGCGCAGCGCTATGAACTCACCATCCAGCCGCAGTTGATCCTGTTGCAGAAGACGCTGCTCAACATCGAGGGCGTGGGGCGGTTGCTCGATCCGAAGCTGGATATCTGGGCGGTGGCGAGACCCGTGCTCGAGAAGATCCTGGTTGAGCGCTACAGCCCGCAGCGACTGGCGGCGGAGTTCCGCAAGCGCCTGCCCGAACTCATCACGCACGCGCCCGACATGCCGCGATTGCTGCACAGCTGGCTTACCCAGCAGGTGCAGGGCCAGCACAGGATGCAGATGCACTCGCTCGAGATCGAGGCACTGGTGCGCACGGCGCGGGACGGCCAGCGCAAGACCGTGTACGCCATTGTCGGTGCGGCGCTGCTGGTCGCGTCGGCGGTGCTGCTCGCGTTCCCGGTGGCGGGACCGACGCTGCTCGGTTTCGCGCTGCCGGCGTGGCTCGCCGGTGCCGGTGCACTCGCCGCGTTCATTGCCGCGTGGCCGCGGCGGGAGTAGTCGACTGGCGAGCGGCTTGCACCTCGGACGGGTCGCGGCGACGGCGTCGACCTGTCCGTTCCGTGCATCTTTTGCCCGGTGTCTGCGGACGCAACTGTGCGAAGCATTGTTTCGCACCTACAATTTGCGGATGCTGGAAGTTGCCCCCGCCATTGCCATCGCCGAGGACGAGCTCGTCGAACGCTTCGTGCGCGCCTCCGGGCCGGGCGGACAGAACGTCAACAAGGTATCGACCGCGGTCGAGCTGCGTTTCGACGCGACGAACTCTCCCTCGCTTCCCGAACCCGTGCGCGCGCGGTTGCTGGCACGACGTGATCGTCGCATCACCGGCGAGGGCGTCGTGGTCATCTCGGCGTCGAGGTTCCGCTCGCAGGATCGCAACCGCGAGGACGCGCGCGCGCGCCTTGCAGCACTGATCCTGGCCGCAAGCGTCGTCGTCACGAAGCGGGTCGCGACCAGACCCACACGTGCAGCCCGCCAACGACGGCTCGACGCCAAGAAGGTGCGCTCGAGCATCAAGCGGGGGCGCGGCTCGGCGCGTGGAGAGATCGATTCGTGACTGGGGACTGGGTCGAGCTAGTCGTTCCAGCGCGCGCGCCGCGCACGCATGGCCGGTTGTTGCGCGGCCTTGGGCGAGCAGTGCTCGCGCTCGGGGGATGGAAGGTGACGGGGCGATTCGCCGACGTTGACAAGGTCCTGATCATCGTCGCGCCGCACTCTTCCTGGTGGGACGGCATCTGGGGCATTGCGGCGAAGCTCGCGATGGGCCTCCGACTGCAATTCATGGCCAAGCGCGAGCTGTTCGGCCCCATGCTGGCGCCGTTGCTGCGCTGGCTGGGCGCGGTTCCGATCGATCGCGGCAATGCACATGGCGTAGTGCCGGCGATGGCGGCGCGCCTTCGCAACGCCGAAACGCTATGGCTGGTGATCGCACCCGAAGGCACGCGCCGGCGCGTCGAGAGCTGGAAGAGCGGGTTCTGGCACATCGCGCGCGCTGCCGAGGTGCCGGTGGTGTGTGCCTACTTCCATTATCCCGATCGCACGATCGGTATCGGCCCTCCGCTCGCGATGACCGGTGACCTGGCGGGCGACATGGCGCGGGTGCGCGAGTTCTATCGACCCTGGGAGGGCAAGAACCGGGGCACGCTCTGATCGCAGGATTTCCCCGATCCCGTGAAATTTCCAGCCGGGCCCTCAGCGCTCCGAGTGACCCGATTCGTCGTATTGGCGCGCCGCGAACAGGCTCGGCTTCAACAGGTCCAGGAATGCGCGGGCCTCGCTGCCAAGAAACTTGCCGCGTCGTACCACGGCGCCATACGTGCGCTGGGGGAAGAAGCGATTGAGATTGTGCCGCGCGACGCGGTCCTCGGGCGACAGGCAGATCGCGGTGACGATGGAGATGCCGAGTCCCATCGCGACGTACTGCTTGATGAGCTCCCAGCCGCCGACTTCGAGCGCGACCTGGAAGGGCACTCCTGCCTTCTGGAACACCAGGTCGATCATGCGGTACGTGGTCAGGCGCCGCGGGGGCAGGATCAGGCCGTGCGGCCCGATGTCGGCCAGCGTCACCTCCTGTTTCGACGCCAACGGATGATCGAGCGGCGTGATCAGCACAGGATCGAAGCGATACACCGGTTCGTACGAGAGATCGTTGGGCACGTCGAGCATGGAACCGATCGCGAAATCCACCGCATCGCCGCGCAACATGCCGAGGCCATCCTGTCCCGTGACGTTGTGGAGCGTGAGCCGAACTTCCGGATGACGCTCACGGAACGCGCGCACCAGTGGCGGCAACAGGTACTGGATGGTGGATGCGCCCGCCGCGATGTCGAGTTCGACCGGGCCCAGTCCGCGCCTGCGCGCCGCAAAGTCGCTGTCGAGCTGGTCGAGGCTCTCGATCAGCGGCCTGGTCATCTCGTGCAGCATCACGCCCTCGCGCGTCAGCGCCAGTCCCCGCCCCGAGCGATCGAACAGGGACACGCCGAGTTCGCGCTCCAGCGCAGAAATCTGCAGGCTCAAGGTCGACGCCGACAGGAACAACCCTTCCGCCGCGCGGCCAAGGTGGCCCATGCGCGCGGCCTGGCAGAACGCCCGCAGCTGTCTGACGCGGCTGCCCTTGTAATAGAAGCGAGCGGGAACATCCGCCTGGGCCCGGCTTCCTCCCGGTGTATTGCGCCGCCGCATGGTGGACGCCGCCAAACCCTCCTCGCTGGTCCTCGGCTTCTTCTTCGTGGCCACGTGTCTGCACAAAGTTTGAATAAGTCAAACAATGTACTTGACACATTTGATTTGTCAAAGAGTGTCCTGGGAGCGTAGCGTTCCGACTCCATACTCTGGAGTACCGAAGCCACCATGGGGGCGATGCCGCACACCAGGGGCGCGATAAACCTGCCCGACCCCGCGGGGTTCGAGATGCTCGGAGATACGGCTGCGGCGGCGGGACTGCTGGATGGCGCGGCGCAGCAATTCCTCAGCGGCCTGCACCGGGGATTCGAACAGGCGCGACGCCGGATCCTCGTTGCGCGCGAAACTCGCCAGCAGCTCATCGACGCCGGAGGGCTGCCCGACTGGAGGCAGGACACCCGTCATATCCGGGAAGGCGAGTGGACGGTTGCCGCAATTCCCGAACCACTGCTCGACCGGCGCGTCGAGATCACCGGCCCGACCGATCCGAAGACGGTCATCAACGCGCTCAACTCGGGCGCCCGCGTGTACATGGCCGACTTCGAGGATTCGACGGCGCCGACCTGGGCCAACCTGATGCTGGGGCAGCGGAGCCTGCGCGACGCCATCGCAGGGACGCTCGAGTACGTCGCGCCCGGGACGGGCAAGCGCTACGCGCTGCTCGCCGATCGCGAGATGCTCGCGACCCTCATGGTGCGTCCCCGCGGTTGGCACCTCGACGAGGCGCACGTGACCGTCGACGGCGCGTGCATCAGCGCGTCGCTGTTCGACCTCGGCTTGTTCCTCTGGCACAACGGGCGCGCGTTGCAGGCGACGGGACGCGGCCCCTATGTCTACCTGCCGAAACTCGAGTCGATGGAAGAGGCCGCGCTCTGGGAGGAAGTACTCGCCGAGTCGGAGTGCCAGCTCGGACTCCCCCACGGCGCGATCAAGGCAACCGTGCTGATCGAGACGCTGCCCGCGGCGTTCGAGATGCACGAGATCCTGCACGCGCTGCGTGCTCGGGCGGTCGGGCTCAACTGCGGTCGCTGGGACTACATCTTCTCGTACCTCAAGACCTTTCGTGCGCATCGCGATCGCGTGCTGCCGGAGCGTGCACAGGTGAGCATGTCGCAGCCGCTTCTGCGCGCGTACTCGGAACTGCTCATCCGCACCTGTCATCGGCGTGGCGCGCACGCAATGGGAGGAATGGCGGCGCAGATCCCGATCACCAGCGACCCCGTCGCCCACGCGGCGGCGCTTGCGCGCGTCCGCGCCGACAAGGAACGTGAAGTCGCCGCCGGTCACGATGGTACGTGGGTCGCCCATCCCGGCCTCATCCCCCTGGCGCGCGAGGTCTTCGATCGCGGCATGCGCACCGCGCACCAGCAGCACGTGGCAAGGCTCGACGTCGAGGTGACGCGCGAAGACCTCATCGAACCGTGCACGGGCACGATCACGCGCGCGGGCTTCGACGGCAACGTCGAGGTGTGCCTTCGCTATCTCGCGGCATGGCTCGCAGGGCTCGGCTGCGTGCCGATTCACCACCTGATGGAAGACGCCGCCACTGCGGAGATCGCACGCGCCCAGGTCTGGACCTGGCTCCGCCATGGCGAGCTGGCGCTCACGGATGGCACGCCGATCGATTTCGCGCTGTTCGAGTCTTCATTGCACTCGGCCCGCGCGCGCCTGCACGCATTGCCTGGTCTGCCGGGACGCGAGCACGTCGACCTCGCCGCGCAGAACCTCGAACGGCTGACGCGCGCGGAGGTGCTCGCCGACTTTCTCACGCTCGCGACGTACCCGTGCATCACGGACCTGCATTGAGCCTTCCCGACGAGGCGCGGCCGCGCCGAGTCCAGCCCACCACCGGAGCGACACCATGAAGAACGTCCTGCCCACCGCCGATGCGCTGAACCTCGACTGGAGCAACAACGCACGCTGGAAAGGCATCACGCGACCGTACGCTGCCGAGGAAGTCGTGCGCCTGCGGGGCACCGTCGCGGTCGAACACTCGCTTGCGCGGCGCGGCGCCGAACGCCTGTGGCGCGACCTCAACCATGAGCCTTTCGTCAACGCGCTCGGCGCCATGACCGGCAACCAGGCCATGCAGCAGGTCAAGGCCGGCCTCAAGGCGATCTATCTCAGTGGCTGGCAGGTGGCGGCCGACGCGAACAGCGCGGGACAGATGTATCCGGACCAGTCGCTGTACCCGGTCGACTCAGTGCCGAGCGTGGTCAGGAAAATCAACAACACGTTGCTGCGCGCGGACCAGATCCAGCACTCGGAAGGCGACGACAGCATCGACTGGCTGGTGCCGATCGTCGCGGATGCCGAAGCCGGATTCGGCGGCGTCCTCAATGCCTATGAGCTCATGCGCCACATGATCGAGGCCGGTGCGGCCGCGGTGCCTTTCGAGGACCAGCTCGCGAGCGCCAAGAAGTGCGGACACATGGGCGGCAAGGTGCTGGTGACGACGCAGGAGGCGGTGCAGAAGCTCATCGCGGCCCGCCTCGCCGCGGACGTGTCCGGCGTGCCGACCCTGATCGTGGCGCGCACCGATGCGATGGGCGCCGGCCTGCTCACGTCAGACATCGACGACAACGACAAGCTGCACTGCACGGGCGGCCGCACCGTCGAGGGTTTTTTCGAATGCAGGGCAGGCATCGAGCAGGCGATCTCGCGCGGCCTCGCGTATGCCCCCTTCGCGGACCTTGTGTGGTGCGAGACCGCGCAACCCGATCTGGCACAGGCAAAGCAGTTCGCCGAGGCGATCCACGCGAAATTCCCGGGCAAGCTGCTGGCGTACAACTGCTCGCCCTCGTTCAACTGGAAGAAGAACCTCGACGAAGCCACTATCGAGAAGTTCCAGAAGGAAATCGCCAGCTACGGCTACAAGTTCCAGTTCATCACGCTGGCGGGGTTTCATGCGCTCAACTACGCGATGTGGCACCTCGCGACCGGCTACAAGGATCGCCAGATGGCCGCGTACGTCGAGTTGCAGGAAGCCGAATTCGCCGCAGAAAAGCAGGGCTACAGCGCTGCCCGCCACCAGCGCGAAGTCGGCACCGGATATTTCGACCAGCTCAACTCCGTGATCGCCGGCGGCTTCTCATCGCTCGCGGCGCTGTCGGGCTCGACCGAGGAAGAACAGTTCCACGCCCCGCCGACAGTTGCACCCCGCATCGCCGCCGTCGCCTAGCAGGCCAGGCGCCCACCAGAACATGCGGTTGTAGGACCGACTGCTCGCGCGCAGCGCGATGTCGCGTAGCAGGCTCACAAGATGCCGTTGTAGGAGCGACTGCTCGCGCGCAGCGCGATGTCGCGTAGCGGCTTTCCCCAAGATGCCGCTGTAGGAGCGACTGCTCGCGCGCAGCGCGATGTCGCGATGGCGACGCCTGTCGTTACCGCGAGTCCTGTCGTTAGCGCGCGGCGCTGAGCTATCGCGCCACGCCGCGCCTCGCGCGGCGAGACGCTCCTACAGGACGGGTGTTAGCGCATGGCGTCTCCCCCTCGCGCCACGCGCGCCGCCGCCATCGCGTAGCGGGCTCCACAAGATGCCGCTGTAGGAGCGACTGCTCGCGCGCAGCGCGATGTCGCGATGGCGACGCCTGTCGTTACCGCGAGTC
>JBGTIG010000216.1:0-6167 GCA_041745755.1 Lysobacterales bacterium | reverse complement strand
GATCCGCATGCCGTCGTCGCGTGGCTGGGACCCGCCGCGGGACCGCGGCAATACGAGGTCGGCGAGGAAGTCCATCGCGCGTTCGTGGACGTCGATGGGTCGGCGGCCGCAGCCTTTGCAGCGACCCGCCCGGGCCACTGGCATGCCGACCTGTTCGCGCTGGCGCGACTTAGGCTGCGCGCCGCCGGGATCAACGACATCCACGGGGGTGACTTCTGCACCATCGAAGATCCACTTCGATTCTTCTCGCACCGCCGCGACGGCGCCACCGGGCGCATGGCGACCCTGGTATGGATGTCCAATGCTGTGGCTCGCCTGAACACGAAGAAGGACGCCGCAGCCGCAAGCGGAGCTAGTCGCTAGGCTGGCCCCTGGTCGATGCGCGCGCAGGCGCCGCATGCAGACTTCACCGCCCGGGAGCCATGCCACCGATATGTCGCGTTTGGCTCACAAACCCGATCCGAAGCACTGGTCGAGCTCGCTGACGATTCTGCTGGGGCTCGCGCTCGTTCTTGGATTCCTGCATTGGGCGCGGCCGGTGTTGATTCCGCTCGCGCTGGCCATCCTCATCACGTTCCTGTTGTCGCCGCTCGTCACCTGGCTCACGCGCCACGGCCTCGGACGAGTGCCTTCCGCAATCTTCGTGACACTCGCCACGCTTGCGCTGACGCTCTTCGTCGGCTGGACCATCTCGCGCCAGGTCGGCTCACTGGTGGAGAGCTACCCGAAGTACGAGCGCAATATCAACGAGAAAATCGCGAGCCTGCGCTTCCTGGGGCAGGGGGGCACGCTGGATCGTGCGCGCGACGTCGCCCGGCGCGTGGAACGCCAGCTCAAGCGTGCGGACGTCGACGTCACCCCGGAGGACATCGAGGCCAGGCGAGCGCAAATGGTCCGGGTGGTGGTCGATCCCGGTCCATTCCGCATGGCCGAGTTCTGGCCCATGCTGAAGCCGGTGCTGGCGCCGTTGGCGGGCGCGGCGCTCGTCGTCATGCTCGTGTTTTTCATGCTGCTGGGCCGCGAGGATCTCCGGGATCGCTTCATCGCCCTGGTCGGCGAACGCCAGTTGGCGCAGACCACGCGCGCGCTCGATGACGCCGGCTCGCGCATCAGCCGTTATCTGGTGACGCAGCTCGTGATCAATGCCGCGTTCGGCGTCGTGGTCGGCGTGGGGCTCTATCTGCTGGAAGTGCCGTTTGCGCCGCTCTGGGGCGCCATCGCGTTTGCGTTGCGATACGTGCCGTATCTCGGTGCGTGGATCGCGATGCTGCTGCCCCTCGCGATGAGCCTGCTGGTCACGCGCGACTGGTCGACGAGCCTTGCCGTGCTCGGCCTGTTCGCGGTAGCCGAAGCCATCACCAACATGATCGTTGAACCGACGTTCTATGGACGCGGCATCGGCGTCTCGCAGCCGGCCCTGCTGGCGGCGGTGGCGTTCTGGACGTGGCTCTGGGGGCCGGTGGGACTCTTGCTGGCTTCCCCATTGACAGTCTGCCTGGTCGTACTCGGACGGCATGTGCCACACCTGCGGTTCTTCGACACCCTGCTGGGCGATCGACCCGCGCTCGAGGCGCCGCAACGCTTCTACCAGCGCCTGTTGGCGCGCGATTACGACGACGCCGCCGAGATTGCCGAGAAGTCCCTCAGGGAAAAGCCGCTGGTCGAGGTATACGAACATCTGCTGCTGCCTGCGCTGGTCGAGATGCGGCAGGACCTGCACCTTGACCGCATCGCCGACGCCAGCGCCGATGCGATGGCGGAGGGAATTCGCGAGATCGCCGAGGACCTCGCGCGGATCCCGCATTCCAAGGCAGTCGAGGACAGTTCGACCCCCTCGGCACCGGAGCCCGCCGCACTACCCGCGCGCGCCAAGGTGTACGTCATCCCCTCGCGCGATTCGATCGACCATGCGGCGCTGGTCATGTTGAGGGCAGCGGTGGGGGAGGCCGCGCTTACGTGGATATCGGCGCGGCGTGCGCATGACAGCCGCGAACTCATCGAGACGGTCGGGGAGGAAAAGCCGGATCTGATCTGCATCGTGGCAGTGCCTCCGGGTGGCACGACGCATGCCCGGTCGCTTTGCGCCCGACTGCACTCCCAGTTCCCCGGGACCCGGATCGTGGTCGCGCGCTGGGGCAGCGCGGACAATCAGCCCCGCGAACGCGAGCAGTTCGCCGCCGCGGGTGCCGAGCGCATGGATGTCGCGTTCTCCGAAACGGTGCATGTCTGCGAACGCCTCGCCGAGCGGCATGCCACCCGCGACATGCTCGAGGCCGACTGACCGGTACGCGCACCTCATCCAGATCCCTCGGTGGAGGGTGACCGCCGGTCACGAAACCCCGGATGTCGCCTTGGCTGCGAGGTCACGCGTCGTCGCGCCCGGACGCATCCACTGCCGGGCGTTCCGTCTCCGGCCAGTTGTCTGACGCGACCACAACCCCAATCTCCGGGGCATCTCTCACATCCGGGTGGACGCGCGCATGCGCATGGACAAACTGACCTCGCGCTTTCAGCAGGCGCTCGCCGACGCCCAGTCGCTGGCGGTCGGGCGTGATCACAACCTGATCGAGCCCGTGCACCTGCTCGCGGCGCTGCTCGACCAGCGGGACGGATCGACGCGCCCGCTGCTCGCGCAGGCGGGCGTCAACACGACCACGTTGCGGCAGCGCGCGCTCGAAGCGATCGAGAAACTTCCGCGGGTCTCGGGCCAGGAAGGCCACGTCACGTTCGGCAATGACCTGACGCGCCTGCTCAACGTCACCGACAAGTTTGCGCAGCAGCGCGGTGACGCCTTCATCGCGAGCGAGTTGTTCCTGCTCGCGCTGCTGGACGACAAGGGTGAGGCAGGCAATGCCCTGCGGGCCGCCGGCGCGTCGAAGCCTGCGCTCGAGTCGGCGATCGAAAAGGTGCGCGGCGGGGAACAGGTGAAGGATGCCGACGCCGAGGAGAATCGACAGGCGCTCGAGAAGTACACCATCGACCTCACCGCGCTCGCGGAGGCGGGCAAGGTCGATCCGGTCATCGGCCGCGACGAGGAGATCCGCCGCACGATCCAGGTGCTGGCGCGCCGCACCAAGAACAATCCGGTGCTGATCGGGGCGCCGGGGGTCGGCAAGACCGCAATTGTTGAAGGTCTGGCACAGAGGATCGTCAACGGCGAGGTACCCGAAGGCTTGCGCGGCAGGCGCGTGCTTTCTCTCGACATGGGCGCGCTGATCGCCGGCGCCAAGTTCCGCGGCGAGTTCGAGGAGCGCCTGAAGGGTGTCTTGTCCGACCTTGCGAAGCAGGAAGGCCAGGTCATCCTCTTCATCGACGAGATGCACACCGTGGTCGGTGCCGGCAAGGCGGAAGGCTCGATGGACGCCGGCAATATGCTGAAGCCCGCACTCGCACGCGGCGAACTGCACTGCATCGGCGCCACCACGCTCGACGAATACCGCAAGTATGTCGAGAAGGACGCGGCGCTCGAGCGGCGTTTCCAGAAGGTGCTGGTCGGCGAGCCGAGCGTCGAGGACACGATCGCTATCCTTCGGGGTCTCAAGGATCGCTACGCGCTGCACCACGGTGTCGAGATCACCGACCCCGCGATCGTCGCGGCCGCGACACTCTCGCACCGCTACATCGCGGATCGGCAACTGCCCGACAAGGCCATCGACCTGATGGACGAGGCGGCGTCGCGCATCCGCATGGAGATCGATTCCAAACCCGAGGTCATGGACCGCCTCGAGCGCCGGATGATCCAGCTCAAGATCCAGCGCGAGGCGCTGAAAAAGGAGAAGGACGCCGAGTCGAAACAGCGACTGCGGGATCTTGAAACGGAAATCGACCGCATCGAGCGCGAATTCAACGATCTCGACGAGATCTGGAAGGCCGAGAAGGCCACGCTCGTGGAGGGCACCCGCATCAAGGAGCAGATCGAGCAGCTCAAGGTGGAGCTCGAAGCCGCGCAGCGCCGGCAGGACTACGCGCGCATGAGCGAGATCCAGTACGGCGCGCTGCCGAAGCTCGAGCAGGACCTCAAGACCGCACAGGAAGCGGAGTCGCGCGGCTTCAAGCTGCTGCAGGATCGCGTGACCGCGGAGGAGATCGCGCAGGTCGTGTCGCGCTGGACCGGCATCCCCGTGTCGAAGATGCTCGAGGGCGAGCGCGACAAGCTGACGCGCATGGAGCAGGCGCTGCACGCGCGGGTGGTCGGGCAGGACGAGGCGGTCCGCGCGGTATCGGACGCGATCCGGCGCTCGCGCGCTGGCCTGTCCGATCCCAACCGACCCATCGGGTCATTCCTGTTCCTCGGCCCGACCGGCGTCGGCAAGACCGAGCTGTCGAAGGCGCTCGCCGAATTCCTGTTCGACTCGTCGGATGCGATGGTGCGCATCGACATGAGTGAATACATGGAAAAGCACTCCGTATCGCGCCTGATCGGCGCGCCGCCGGGCTACGTCGGCTACGAGGAAGGTGGCCAGCTGACCGAGGCGGTCCGGCGGCGGCCCTATTCGGTGATCCTGCTCGACGAAGTCGAGAAGGCGCACGGTGACGTGTTCAACGTGTTGCTGCAGGTGCTCGACGACGGACGCCTGACGGACGGACAGGGGCGTACCGTCGACTTCCGCAACGCGGTGATCGTGATGACCTCGAACCTCGGCTCGCACCTGATCCAGGAGCTTTCGGCGAAAGGCGACTACGCGCGCATGAAGACCGCAGTGCTGGATGTCGTGGGTCAGCACTTCCGGCCCGAGTTCATCAATCGTCTGGACGAACTGGTGGTGTTCCATCCCCTGGCGCGCGAGCACATCCGCGACATCGCGAAGTTCCAGCTGCGTTTTCTCGAACAGCGCCTGGCGGAGCGCGGCATCGCGCTCGAGTTGAGCGAGGCGGCGCTCGATCGCATCGGGGAACACGGGTTCGATCCGGTGTATGGCGCGCGTCCTCTCAAGCGCGCGATCCAGTCCATGCTGGAGAACCCGCTGTCGAAGAGCATCATCACCGGCGAATTTGGGCAGGGGGACACCATTGCGGTCGACGTCGACCAGGGTCACCTCGTCTTCCGCAAGTCCTGACTGCGCTTTCGCCTCTCCCCGCCGTCACGGGGACATGGAGTGCGGCGGCGACTCTTGCCTTCTCTCCGTCGCGACGGGAGAAGGCAATACCGTCGTGTCATGAATCGTTAACGGCTGGACGTGCATGGTGCAGGTTCCCCCAGCCCCAGGAGCCCGCGCCGTGGCCACAGCGAAAAAGTCTGCAGGAAAGCCTGCGAAGTCGAAAGTCGCCGGGAAGCCGAAAACGCGCGCATCGGTTCCCGCGGATCGGGGCAATGGCGACGAGCTGCACCAGGTCGCGGGGGGCAGGCATCCCCCGCTGACGACCAACCAGGGTGTCGTGATTTCCGACAACCAGAATTCGCTCAAGGCGACTCCGCGGGGACCGACGCTGCTCGAGGACTTCGTTCTTCGCGAGAAGATCATGCACTTCGATCACGAGCGCATTCCCGAGCGCATCGTGCACGCACGCGGCAGCGGGGCGCATGGTTACTTCGAGCTCACGAAGAGCCTGAGGAAATACACGCGCGCGAAGGTCCTGACAGAAGTCGGCAAGCGCACGCCGGTCTTCACCCGCTTCTCGACGGTCGCCGGCGGGCCCGGCTCGGTCGATACGCCCCGCGACGTGCGCGGGTTCGCGGTCAAGCTCTACACGTCGGAGGGCAACTGGGACCTGGTCGGCAACAACATCCCCGTGTTCTTCATCCAGGACGCGATCAAGTTCCCCGATCTGATCCACGCGGTGAAGATGGAACCGGACCGTGGCTATCCGCAGGCGGGAAGCGCACACGACACCTTCTGGGATTTCGTTTCGCTGACCCCCGAAGCGATGCACATGATCATGTGGGCGATGTCGGATCGCACCATCCCCCGTTCGCTGCGCATGATCGAGGGATTCGGCATCCACTCGTTCCGCCTGCTCAACGAGGATGGCGAGTCGACCTTCGTCAAGTTCCATTGGCGGCCGAAGCTCGGCATCCAGTCGACGGTGTGGGATGAGGCGGTCAAGCTCCAGTGCGCCGACAACGATTTTCACCGGCGCGACCTGTTCGAGGCGATCGGGAACGGGGATTTCCCGGAATGGGAATTGTCGGTGCAGCTGTTCTCGCAGAAGCAGGCCGAAGGATTTCC
>JBGTIG010000215.1:0-1833 GCA_041745755.1 Lysobacterales bacterium | reverse complement strand
CTACAGCACGCCGCGCTGCATCTGGTCGCGCTCGATCGATTCGAACAGCGCCTGGAAGTTGCCCTCGCCGAAGCCTTCGTTGCCCTTGCGCTGGATGATCTCGAAGAAGATGGGGCCGATCGCGTTGGTGGTGAAGATCTGCAGCAGCTTGCGCTGTTTGGTCTCGGGATCCGCGTCGATCAGGATCTTGTTGCGCGCCAGGCGCGGCACGTCTTCGCCATGGTCCGGCACGCGTTCGTCGATCACGTCGAAATACGAAGCCGGCGTGTCCAGGAATTCGATGCCGGCCTCGCGCATGCGCTCGACGGTGGCGTAAATATCGTCGGTGAAGCAGGCGATGTGCTGGATGCCCTCGCCCTTGTAGCTGTCGAGATATTCGTTGATCTGCGATTTCGGATCGTTGGACTCGTTGAGCGGAATGCGCACCACGCCATCGGGCGCGGTCATGGCCTTCGATACCAGCCCGGTCTTGACGCCCTTGATGTCGAAGTAGCGGATCTCGCGGAAGTTGAACAGCCGCTCGTAGTAATCCGACCACTTCTGCATGTTGCCGAAGTAGAGATTGTGCGTCAGGTGATCGATGAAGGTGAGGCCGAATCCCCTGGGGTTCTGCTCGGTGCCCTGTACCGGCAGATAGTCCTCGTACATCGAGCCCCGCTCGCCGTAGCGGTCGACCAGATACAGCATGCAATCGCCGATGCCCTTGACGACGGGCGCGTCGACCGCGCGCGTGTCGGCCTTGTCCACGATCGCCTCGCCGCCGTTGCCGATCACGGTCTCCAGCACCTCCGCGGAAGGCCGCGTGAACCGGATGGCGAAACCACAGGCACTCGGGCCGTGGGCGCGCGCAAAGTCCGCCGCAAAGGAGTCCGCATCGTCGTTGACCAGGAAGTTGACGCCACCCTGCCGGTAGATCGTGATCGGGCGCGTGCGGTGGCGCAGGGTCGCGGTGAATCCCATGCGTCCGAAATAATCGTGTAGCAACGGCTGCTGCGCGGGCGGAGCCGCGAACTCGACGAACTCGAAGCCGTCGATGCCGGTCGGATTCTCGAAGGTCGTGACTTCCATCCCCAGGTTGGGCTGTGCGCTCATGTCCTCGGTTCTCTGGTGTGTGGACCACGGGCCGGCGCGTTCCGCCGGCAATGCACGCTATTTTAGCGGACCTGGGAGTCTGCGCGGCAGAAGCCGTCCGGGCTGCAAAGGCGCTATCGACGGCCGCAGAAAGCGCTCGAACTCGTTAAATGCCTACGGGTATTCGCCTCGTTCGATCACTTCCTGCGACCATCGCCATCACCGTTTCGCCTCGAACGTTTCTGCCGCCCAGACTCCCAGGTTGGTGGGAGCGGCCCCAGCCGCGACCGGATACGTCTGGCACCCGGCAGTCGCGGCTGGAGCCGCTCCCACAACCCTAGCGAGTGCGCGATCGATGAGCTTCGTCAGGTGCCTGCGCGGGGTGCATTCCGGGATCGAGTATCCGGCCGACCAGCTGATGAACCTCGATCCGGCAGACGGCCGGCCGGTCGAGATCGTGCTCGATCTCGAGCGCCTGGCACGCGAGCGGCCCGGGCACTCCTGGTACCGACCCGGTCGACGCGACATGTGGCGCTTCGGGGGTTTGCTGGCGCTCGACATCGACGATCCCGCAGACGCGCGGCACGTCGTGGCATTGGGCGAAGGATCCACCCCCGCGCTCGACTATGCCGCGAACCCGGTGGCGCGCGCGGCGGGCCTGCATCTCGAGCTCAAGGACGAAGGCCAACCGCACGCGGGTTTCGGCGCCAATCCCACGCGCAGCTTCAAGGACCGCGGGATGGCGTTGGTCGCGGCCCAGGC
>JBGTIG010000214.1:0-2398 GCA_041745755.1 Lysobacterales bacterium | reverse complement strand
TTGAAGCGCGCGTTGGTGATGCTTCCGCAGAGGCCGAGTTCGCCGAGCGGGTAGTTGATGACGCCGGGCGCCACGACGGGCGAGCCGATGATCTCGCCGTTCGCGTCGGCGGGCGCGATGTGGGTGACCATTGCAACCGCGGCGATGATCGCTTGCTGGAACGCGGGCTGCGGGTCCTCGCTGTCGCCCACCGCGTAGAAGCCGTCGGGGATCTCGCCAGGTTCGTGCGGCTTGCCGTCGCGCGCAGCCAGCGCCGGGCGGAACTCGCTCTCGTCGGTGTCGGTGGTCTCGTGCAGGTCGATGTGTACGAGCACGCGATCGCGGATCGGCGCAACGAGTCGCATCAGCGCCGACGATTCCTCCGCGGGGCTGTCTTCGCGGAACGAGCGGTTCGGATCGATGGCGTGCGCGTTCCAGCGATGGACGCGCTCGTAGCCCCAGGGACTGACGCACGGCACGACGAGCAGGTTGAGGCGTCCCCCGAACTCCGATGCGTGTTCCTCCACGAACCGCAATGCGCCGTGCACGCCGCTGGTCTCGTAGCCGTGCACACCCCCGGTCACCAGCGCGATCGGCAGCTCCTCGCGCCAGTCGCGGCTGCGGATCGCCATGAGCGGATACGTGTCGGGCGGGTAATCGAGCCTGCCGTACTGCACCACGTCGAAGTGCGGGCGCAGTCGATCTATAACTCCCAGCACGTCGGCCGTGAAGCTGCGCTTTCGGGTCTGGCGCGACAGCCAGGTCGCGCGCTCTTCGGCGCCCCAAGGCACACCGGGTGAACCGATCGAGGCGAAGGTCAATTCGGCCATCTCGTCCTTCGCCTCATCCCGGGTGGAAAGCGCCGGCCACATTATGCGATGCGGCGCTCCGCCACGCCTATGCGCAGCCGCCGTGGAACGGCACGGCGCCAGCGCTGTGATAATCGCCCGATGTCGACCCGCTCGCCCGCCCACGCCACGGTCCCGATCGACGCGGAGGTCCTCGCGCGCTTCGATGCGACGCTGCCGCGTGAACGACGCCGCGACCCTGCGCGTCATCCTGTCCGCGCTCTACGCCGCGGCGATGGTCACCACGCTCGCCGGCCTCGCCGCGATGCCGTCGCTCGCGAAGGAGACCGCGGCGCTGCGCGCTGCCCTGCCTGCCTCGTCGACGCCTCTCGTTAAAGGTTCGTGATCGCGGGCGTTACGTGAACGGCGCGCAGTGCGTGTCGACCGTGGCACCCCAATCGCCGTGCTAGGCTCCGCGCTCGAAAGGGAGTAGCTCCCAATCGCTGGTGCCGTCATCACGGGCTATCGCCCCGGTCCAGCGGCAGATCCGCAACGATCTGCGAGCAAGACTTTCGCCGTACCGCGGCGGAAGTGCGTCCATCCGATGCATACCCGAGCGCGGCCCGAAAGTCTGGCCGGAGCGCTTGCATGCAAACCATTGGTAGCCCCTTGTTGTGGAGCGTGTTCGCGGGGCTCGTCCTCGTTGCGCTGCTCGTCGATCTCGTCCTCATGCGCCACGGCGGCGCCCACAGGGTCACGTTCAAGGAAGCGCTCGGCTGGAGTGCGGGCTGGGTTGCGCTGGCGCTCGCGTTCAACGCGTGGCTCTGGTGGTACGGCATCCGGCAATTCGGCGACGCGGCCGGCAGCCGCATCGCGCTCGAGTTCCTCACGGGTTACCTGGTCGAGAAGTCGCTCGCAGTCGACAACATCTTCGTGTTCCTGATGGTCTTCAGCTACTTCGCGGTGCCCGAAGAACAGCGCCAGAAAGTCCTGATCATCGGCGTGCTCGGCGCGATCGTGCTGCGCGCGATCATGATCTTCGCGGGCGCGCTGCTGCTGGCCAGGTTCCACTGGGTGCTGTATCTGTTCGGTGCGTTCCTGCTGCTGACCGGCGCCAAGATGCTGTGGGCCGCGGGCAAGACGCCCGACCTCGGCACGAACCCGGTGCTGAAGTGGATGCAACGCCACCTGCCGCTGACACCCGAATACCATGGCAGCGCGCTGAGCGTGCGCGCGGCAGGCGTGCGTCGGTACACGCCGTTATTCGTCGTGGTCGTGCTGATCGGCATCACCGACATCATCTTCGCGGTGGACTCGATCCCCGCGATCTTCGCGATCACCACCGATCCCTTCATCGTGCTGACGTCCAACGTGTTCGCCGTGCTCGGCCTGCGAGCGATGTTCTTCATGCTCGCCGGCATGGCGGACCGCTTCCACCTGCTGCCCTACGGCCTGGCGCTGGTGCTCATGTTCATCGGCACCAAGATGCTGCTGATCGACTTCTACAAGATCCCGGTGACGTGGGCGCTGGGCGTCGTCGTCGCGATCATCTGCGCGACGATGGCGCTGAGTCTCCTGCGACCTGCGCGCGTCGCGGGGGCCGTCGACGCCGCGTGATCGGCGCGTCGACC
>JBGTIG010000213.1:0-3295 GCA_041745755.1 Lysobacterales bacterium | reverse complement strand
GGAGGAATCGCCGCGTACGCAGGCGGCGCCTCGATTGCCAGAGGCGCCATGCGAGTGGGCTTCTGGGGAGCTGCTGCAATGGGGCTGACGGCGGTTGTGGGCAAACTCTTCGGCGCTGCGGTTTAGTCGAAGGCTGCGCATGAAGTCCGCAGATGCGACGAATCAAGGTCTGGGCTCACACGGACAGGCGAGCGACACCCTGCCGACTCCGGTCGAGCACGCGGGTCATGCGCTTCGCTGGCTGGCCAACGGCGATGTTGCTTTCGCAGCCATGCTGGCGCTTATCGACCGTGCTGAGCGATCGATTGCACTCGAGTTCTACATTTGCAAGCCGGGCGCGTTGGCACAACGGTTTCGCCTCGCGCTGGTCAACGCCGTTCGGCGCGGCGTGCGCGTGCGCGTGCTGCTGGATGCGTTCGGTTCGGACGAGGTCTCCGGCGGTTTCTGGAACGATCTTGAGGCCGCGGGCGGCGAGTTGCGATGGTTCAATCCGTTGAAATACCTGCGCTTGAGCTTCCGCAATCACCGCAAATTGCTCTTGGCGGATGACGTCGCTGTCGTTGGCGGAATGAACATCGCTGACGAACAGATGGGCGACGGCGTGCAACACGGTTGGCGGGACCTGGCACTCGAAGTGCGAGGGCCCGTCGTCAGCTCGATGGAACTGAGTTTCGAACGGATGTGGGCACTCGCAAACTTCCATGCGCACGCCATTCGGACGTTTCTGCGGACGTGCCCAAGCCTCCTCCCATTCGACGAACCGACTTCCTTGTTGATGGCGGGACCCGGTTGTGGACACGTCGAACTGGCGAGACGTTTGTATGCGGATCTGCTGCTTGCGCGTGAAGTCAGCGCGCATGCTCCTTACTTCCTGCCCTCTCGCAAGTTGCGCGGGTTGTTACGGCGAGTAGCCCAGCAAGGCCGCGTGCGCATTCTGGTGGCAGCCAACAGCGATGTATTGCTCGCACAGCTCGCGACGCATCGGGCCATACGACGAATGAGGCATAGCGGCGTCCAATTTTACGACTATCGCCCGCAAATGCTGCATAGCAAGTTGTTGATCGTCGACAATGCGGTGTACGTCGGCTCTGCCAATCTCGACGTGCGCAGCCGGCTGATCAACTTCGAACTGATGTTGCGCACCGAAGCGCCCGAGATCGTTGCACAGGCACGGGCGCTCTTCGACGGCGACCTGCGCCACTCGGTTTCGAGCGTGCTGAGCACGCATTCGCCGTGGCAACGCCTGCGCGAGGAAGGAGCGTACTGGCTGCTGGCGAAATTCGATCCCTATCTCGCTGCCCGTTCGCTGCGCCCGTTGAGATGATCCGGCCTGCGCCCGCGTCGCTGCGTGCTCTGGGCAGGTGATAGAGATGATCGCAAGCTCCATGAGTGCGGCCGGCTTCATCAGCCGGAGCGGGACGCGCGCGGGCAGCCAGTTGTCCCGTTCGATCGGGCGCTGCGTGAAAGAAGGCGTCGACGGCGTCCTGGCGCAGCGGGGCCGGCCGCGTTGGCTGCGCCCAACCTGCTCGATCGGCAGTTCACGGTCGACGCGCCCAACACGCACTGGGTTACCGACATCACTTACCTGCGCACGATGGAGGGATGGCTGTATCTGGCGGTGGTGATCGATCTCTACTCGCGCAAGGTCGTGGGCTGGGCCATGCGACCGACGCTGCATGCTGACCTGGTACTCGATGCCCTGCTGATGGCGGTGTGGCGACGTAAGCCACCCCCCGGACTCATGCTGCATTCGGATCAGGGAAGCCAGTTCACCGGCGCTGCCTGGCAATCCCTACTTAGGAAGCACGGCATCGTCTGCAGCAAGAGCCGCCGCGGCAACTGCCACGACAATGCGGTGGCGGAGAGCTTCTTCCAGCTGCTCAAACGCGAACGAGTGCGTCGAAGGATCTACCGCACGCGCGATGCAGCGCGCGCTGATGTCTTCGACTACATCGAGATGTTCTACAACCCGAAGAGGCGTCATGGCAGCAACGGAGGACGCTCGCCAGTACAGTACGAACAGCAGTCAGCAAATCGCGGCTCGTGAGTGTCTACGAAATCGGGGGCGACTCAGAATGACTTCCAAGGACAGCCAGCGTTTCTGATCGATGCCGGCGTGTTTCCCGGGTCAAGTGGAAGTCCAGTATTTATATTTAATCAAGGTGCTTACGCGACTCGAGGTGGGTTGACCTTAGGGAGTCGCCTGCTATTCATGGGCGTTCTCACTGAAGCGATACTCAGAACGGAAGAAAACGTTCCTCCGGTATTTTTGGGAATTGGTAGGGTTACAAAGGCAAGTCGGCTGCGGCAGTTTGCTGAGCAGGTTCGAGCCAACGTAGCCGGGTTCGCTAACGTCGGCTAAGTTTGCGTTCGACTGGGCCGCGGGAAGGGCATCGTTTTCCTAAACGTTCGCCTTTCCTTCTGCGCGAAGTGGCTGCAAAGTGTCGTGGCATCCGACGCCCACAGCATGAGCGCCCCACCCGGTCCATGAACGACTCGACCCGCGACCCGACCTGATCCTTGCGCTGCGTTTGTTCGCCATGTTGTGCCGGTCATACTCCGGTGATACTGTCGGGCAAATGAAAGTCGCGATCTCATTACCGGATACTGTTTTCGACGCAGGCGAGCGCCTTGCTGCGGAACTCAAGCTTTCGCGCAGCCAGCTGTACGCGACGGCATTGGCGAAGTTCCTCGAGGAACGCAGTGCGCCGGCGGTCACCGAGAATCTCAACGCCGTGTATGCCGTAGCGTCCTCAAAGCTCGACAGGTCCCTCGAGCGCGCGCAGTTCGAGTTGCTCGAAGATGAAGCGTGGTGAGATCTGGTGGGCGGCCCTGCCCGCGCCGACCGGTTCCGGCCCGGGATTTCGGCGACCCGTCGTGATCGTGCAAGCCAACGCTTTCAACGAAAGCCGAATCAACACCATCGTTGTCGCCGCGATCACCTCGAATCTCATGCTCGCCACGGCCCGCGGCAACGTTCGGCTGTCCAGAGCGGATTCGGGACTGGCGAAGGCGTCCGTTGCCAACATGAGTCAGATACTTTCCATTGACCGTTCGCGCCTGACGTCGAGGGTGCGCATGCTGCCTGCCGGCGCATTGAACCGAGTCGATGAGGGACTGCGGCTGGTGCTCGGCCTGTAGTTGCCACCAACGTTCGATCCGACCTGAGTGCTGTCCTACTCCTGGGTTGAGTGATGGAGCGGTACGCCGGTTTTCTCGCGGAGTTCGTCGGGGGTGACGCCGGGCGCGGTTTCGACGACGCGCAGGCCCTGGTCGGTGATGTCGAACACGCCGA
>JBGTIG010000212.1:0-12324 GCA_041745755.1 Lysobacterales bacterium | reverse complement strand
TTGCGCCCGGCGCCACGCGCGCCATCGACGGTGCAACGCTGACCGCACGTCTCGGCAGGCGCGCGGTGGACTACGCGCTCGCCTTCAACCTGCGCAGTACTCGCGGTGATCAGCACACCTTGACGCTGCCCGCCAATGCCGACGTCATCGCGGTGCGGATCGACGGCGCTGCGCAGAATCTCCGGCCCCAGGACGGAAAACTGGTGCTGCCCGTGCGCCCCGGCGTGCAACGCGTGGAGGTCGACTGGCGGGATCTGGCGAGTCCGGGCTTGCAGCTGCGCACGCCCGCGATCGATCTCGGGGCCAACGCCGCAAATCTCGACATCCGCGTCGAACTGCCCGCGGATCGCTGGCTGCTGGCGGCGGCTGGCCCGCGCATCGGGCCGGCGGTGCTTTACTGGCCGGAACTGGCGCTCATGCTGCTGATTGCCTTCGGCATCGCCAGCCTGCGCCGGACTCCGCTGCGGCTGCATGACTGGATCCTGCTCGGCCTGGGCTTCTCCACCGTCTCCTGGCCAGCTCTGATCGCGGTGGTCGCGTGGTTGCTCGTACTCGACTGGCGCGCCCGTCGGTTCGCCGGCCCGGGCAGCGTTGCGATGACCAAGGGCACCTTCAACCTCATGCAACTGGCGCTGGTCCTGTTGACGCTGGTGGCGTTGATCGGATTGTTCGGCGCGATTCATTCCGGGTTGCTCGGCGAGCCTTCGATGTACGTGACCGGCAACGGATCGTCCGACCGTGCGCTCATGTGGTTCCACGATCGCACCGGAGCCGCGTTCCCCGGGGCGAGCGTGTTCACGTTGCCGCTGCTGGCTTACAAGATCGCCATGCTGGCTTGGGCGTTGTGGCTCGCAACCGCATTGCTGCGCTGGCTGCGCTGGGGCCTCGATGCGTGGCTGGAGGGCGGTTACTGGCGACGCGACGAGGTGCCGGCTCCCAAGCAGGAGCTCGATGTCGCCGGCACGCCCGACGACCCGTCGACACTGCCGGATGCTGCAGCCGCCGGCAGTCCGGTGCGTGAGGACCGCCTCGACATCGATCCCGAACCCACCCGGTGAGGGGCGTCGTCGCAGATGCCGACGGCAGCGTCGCCGCGTTGCTGCGGAACGCGAGCGCGCGTCTCGGTGCGGATGCCGACGCGCGCAACGAAAGCGCGATCCTCCTGGCGCACGCATGCGGCCGGGATCGGGCGTGGCTCATCGCCCATGCCAACGACGTGTTGCCCGCAGCATCGGGGGATCGCTTCCGCGAACTGGTGGATCGTCGCGCCATGGGCGAGCCCGTGGCCTACCTGACAGGGCGCCAGGGCTTCTGGACGCTGGACCTCGACGTTCGGCCCGGCGTACTGATCCCTCGCCCGGAGACCGAGTTGCTCGTGCAACTCGCACTCGAACGCATCGCACCGGATGCTCCGAGCCGGGTCGCAGACCTCGGCACGGGTTCGGGCGCGGTCGCGCTGGCGATCGCCCGCGAACGCCCCTGCGCGCATCTGGTCGGCATCGACGAGAGCGACGAGGCGCTGGCCATCGCGACCGCGAATGCGCGCCGACTCGGAATCGACAACGTGGAGTTCCGCTCGAGCGACTGGATGCGCGCGTTCGCTGCCGATGAGGTGTTCGATCTCATTGTCGGCAACCCGCCATATCTCGCGGCGGACGATCCGCATCTGGCCGACGGCGACCTGCGCTTCGAACCGCCGGCGGCGCTGGTCGGCGGCTACGATGGGCTGGAGGCCATCCGCACGATCACCCGGGAGGCGCGCAGGCACCTGCGTCAGGGGGGCGAATTGCTGCTGGAGCATGGCGCCGCGCAGGGAGAGGCGGTGCGAGCGATATCCGCGGCGCAGGGCTACAACCGCATCCGCACCTGGCGCGATCTCGCGCAACACGAACGCGTCACCGGCGGGGTGTCAGCCGACTGAAGCCTCGAGTGCCGACGCCGGTCCGGCGTGCGGCGCGGCGAGCGCCGGCCAGCGCGCTTCGATGGCAGTCGCGATGCCGTCGGCATCGAGTCCGCACTCCGACAGCAGCTGCTCGCGCGATGCGTGTTCCAGGAACCGGTCCGGCAAACCGAGCATGAGGGTCGGCAGCTCGATGCCGTTTGCGAGCAGCAACTCGCTCACCGCCGAACCCGCGCCGCCCATGATCGCGCCGTCCTCGATCGTGACCATGCGCGCGTGCCGCGCCGCCATCCGCAGCAGCAACTCGGCGTCGAGCGGCTTGACGAAACGCAGGTTGATGACCGTCGCGTCGAAGCGCGCAGCCGCGACGACTGCGGATGCCACGACCGCACCCACGGCCACCACCAGCAGTTCGCCCGCGCCTTCTCGCCGGACTTCCGCCCGACCGATCGGCAGCGCATCCAGATCGTCCGGCACCGGCACGCCGGGACCGCTTCCACGCGGGTAGCGCACCGCCGCAGGACCCGGACAGGCATGCGCCGTCGAGAGCATGCGCCGGCATTCGGCTTCGTCCGCCGGCGCCATCACCACGATGTTGGGAATCGCGCGCAGGTACGCGAGGTCGAAGGATCCCGCGTGGGTCGCGCCGTCGGGTCCGACCAGCCCCGCGCGATCGATGGCGAAAGTAACACCGAGATTCTGCAGTGCGACGTCGTGGATGAACTGGTCGTACGCGCGCTGCAGGAAGGTGGAGTAGATCGCCACCACCGGTTTCCATCCTTCGCAGGCCATGCCCGCGGCGACGGTCACGGCGTGCTGCTCGGCGATCCCGACATCGAAATACCGGCGCGGATACTCGCGGGAAAAGCGCACCAGACCCGACCCCTCGCGCATCGCGGGCGTTATGCCGACCAGCTTCGGATCGCTTGCGGCCATGTCGCAGAGCCAGTCGCCAAACACCTGGGTGTAGGTCGGCTTCGGCGCCGTGGCCGGGGTGGCCCCGGCCTTGACGATGCCCGCCGCGGGATCGAAGGGTGACACCGCGTGATACTCGATCTGGTCCGCTTCTGCCTGCGCGTAACCTTTGCCCTTGGTCGTGATCACGTGCAGGAGCTGGGGCCCCGGCAGCTCCCGGAGCGTCTTGAGACTGTGCAGCAACACATCGAGATCATGGCCGTCGACGGGCCCGGAATAGCGGAAACCGAGTTCCTCGAATATCGTCGAGGGCACCACCATGCCTTTCGCGTGCTCTTCCCAGCGTTTGAGGAAGCGCCACAGGAAACCACCGCGCGGCATCTGCTGCTTGGCCGCCTCGCGCAGGGCGTTGAGCCGCCGGCTGAGGAACAGGCGCGCCAGCATCTTGGTCAGCGCGCCGACGTTCTCCGAGATCGACATGCCGTTGTCGTTGAGGATCACCAGGAGGTTGGGCTCGGGATCGAGATCGCCGCCGTGATTGAGTGCCTCGTATGCCATGCCGGCGGTCATCCCGCCATCGCCGATGATCGCCACGATCTTGCGGTCATCGCCCTGCCGCTGCGCGGCGATCGCCATGCCGAGCGCCGCCGAAATCGACGTGGAGGAGTGACCTACCCCAAAAGTGTCGTATTGGCTTTCGTCGCGACGGGGAAAGGGTGCAAGGCCATCCTTGCGCTTGATGGACTCGATGCGATCGCGACGCCCCGTGAGGATCTTGTGCGGGTAGCACTGGTGTCCCACGTCCCAGACCAGGCGATCCGCCGGCGTGTCGAAAAGATAATGCAGCGCCACCGTCAGCTCGATCACGCCGAGACCGGCGGCGAAGTGGCCGCCCGCGCGACCGACCGAGTGGATCAGGAACCGTCGGAGTTCCGCCGCCACTTCCCCGAGATCCTCCTCTGCCACCAGACGAAGGTCTTCAGGCGCCTGGATGCGCGCGAGGCGGGGGAATTGTTGCGCGTCGATCATCGGCATTCCGGACACGGGAGGGCATTGTCGCGGCCCGGCACGCGCGCCACAAGGCGCCGAAGCGGCTGCCAGCGGGCGCTCAGGCGGCGCGGCGATCCCGCGGCAGGTGGTGCCGGAGGAACTCCATCTGATCCGCGAGGATGTTGCGGTTCGAGAGGATCAGATGTTCGACCCAGCTTGGCCGATAAGGCACCGCAAGCAGCGGCATCGATGCCTGCTGCGGAGTGCGCGAACCCTTGCGGGTGTTGCAGGCGATACACGCGGAAACGACGTTTTCCCATTCATCGACGCCGCCGCGCGAAGTCGGCACCACATGATCGCGGGTCAGCTCCGAGCGCGAGCGGGTCTGTCCGCAATAAAGGCAGAGCAGGCGGTCGCGCGCGAACAGCGCGGCATTGGTCAGCGCCGGCGACGGATCGAACTTGCCGGCGCGGGCGTGACCGCGCGAGGCGACGATCGGATGCAGGTCGAGCGTGCTCTGCCGTCCGCTCATGCGATTGACGCCGCCATGCACAGTGAGGCAGGGATCGCCGAGCGTCCACGCCACGGCGTCGCGCGCATACAGCGACACGGCCTCCTGCCAGCTCATCCAGTCGAGGATCCGCCCGTGGGCATCGAGCGAGAGCACGCGCGTGGCATGAAGGCCCGAACGGGCGCCGCACGCCGCCGCGAGCACCGCAGCATCGTGCGACTGCGTGAAATCCTGGAGGGGCTTTCGACTCGCCATGCCCGGAGCATAACCAAACACGATGAAGCGCGGAATGTCCGGATGGCCACCCGCGCAAGTTCCGGGCTGCTCCCGATCGAGTCGGGACACCTTGCTGCGCGTTGCGGCAGGGAGTGGCCAAAGTCAGGAGAGCCACGGCGGTGGCACGATTCGAGCGCCCGAGGCGATCGTCGACACGGCGGCTCGAGCCGGCATGGCTCCTGCCGCCGAGACTCCTAGCGCGGCTGCATCTTGCGCAGCGTTTCCCGCGCTTCGGTGTTGTCGGCGCTGACCTGCTTGCAGACCTTTTCCTTGCGATTGCTGCCGATCGGAGCCTTGTAGCTGCACACGACCTTGGACTTGGCGGTCGGGTCGAGCGACGCGACGATGTTCGCGACCTCGGTCTCGGCCGCCTGCAACATCGACATGTCGCGCGAATCGAGTTCGGCGGACGACGATCCGTCGCCCAGCAACTCGAATATACGATCCTGCGCGCTCACGAGTCTGGTCTTGTCGGAGGATGTCAGGCGGGCGAACTTCCCCTCGCGACTCTCGACCGCGGAGCGGAGGGTCTTCTGGGTGGCAAGCCGCTCCGCCAGCGATCCGCCGGTGGCGGCGCCCGCGTGGAAGCTCAGGATCAGTGCTGCAACCGACCAGGCGATCAGGGTGGCGGAAAACGGGCGTGTCATGGAAACCTCGGGCAGGACGCGGAACCATCCGGATTCGGAGCGCGCCGGATGATACGGCTTTCCTGCGCTGCGCAATACCCCGCCAGGAGCCAGGCAGTTGATTGAACGGGTACTGTCGACGCGGGCCGACGACAGTTCGGGATCCGCTTCGCTACAGGGGTCAGCGGATCACAGTCGCCGTTGCACGCGTCAGGGACTGCACTCGGAGCCCTTGCATTTCTGCAGGCGAGCGAATCGATCGCGATTGTCGACCCGCGTGGCTGCCACTTCCGCCACTGTCCGGCACTGCACCGTGCTGATATGCGTCCCGAGATCGTTCATGTTGCGACAGATGCTGCGATCGTCATCGTTCTGCGTCACCACGGCCGCCACCACGTGCTGGGCGTTGTAGAGCGAACGCCGATCCCGGTCGTTGAGGCGCCTGGCGGAAGACTTGCCGTCGAGGATACGGAAGATCTCATCCTGCGCCCGGATGAGCTTCGCGCGATCCGTGGGCGACAACGACGCGAACCGGCCCTCGCCACTTTCCACCGCTTCACGCAGGGCATACTGGTAGTCGAGGAATTCATCCATCGACTTCACCGCATACGGTTCCTCGGCTCCGGCGTACGCCGGGGCGAGGGCCATGCCCACGGCGAGCAGCGAGGGCAACCAGTGCGTGCGAACGAGGTTCATGCTGACAGTCCTGCTGGAGTATTGAGGCCTGATCCTACGCGCGCGGCACATCGCCCGCAATCCGCGCTGCCGGTTTCTCATCGGTCCCGCGATCTCACCCCGCCTCGCGGGATTCACCGAGGGTTGCGCTGCCGGTGCGCAGGCACGCGGCATGCATCGCCGCGCGCGGCAGCAGGCGGGCGAAGAAGAATGCGGCGGTCGCGCGCTTGTCGGCAGCGAACTCGCTCCCGGTGTCGGCGCCGCGTGCAACCGCAGCCAGCATCCGCAACCAGCACCAGCCGAGCGCGACGTAACTCGAAAGCATGAGGAAATCGTAGGCGGCAGCGCCCACGGCGTCGGGATCCCTTGGCGCGGCGCCGGCCACGCCCGCCGCGGCGTCGGCCAATAGTCCGACCGCGCCGCGCAAGGCTTCGGCATGAGCTGCCGCCTCGGAGTTGGAGGACGCTGTCACGCATTCCGCTTCGACCTCACCGAGCCAGCGCGCCAGCGCCTTGCCTTCCCCCGCCAGCACTTTTCGTCCCAGCAGATCCAACGCCTGGATCTGGGTCGTGCCTTCGTAAATGGTGGTGATACGTGCGTCGCGCGCGAGCTGTTCCATGCCCCATTCGGCGATGTACCCGTGCCCGCCGAAGATCTGCAGCGCGTGATAGGTGCACTCGACCGAGGATTCGGTCAGGAATCCCTTGACGATCGGCGTCAGCAGCGAGGCGCGCTCCCCGGCCTGCGCGCGGCGCCCGGCCTCGGGAAGTTTCTCCGCCAGATCGACCTGCAGGCACGCGTCGTACGCGAGCAGACGGCCGGCTTCGATGAAGGCCTTCTGGGTGAGCAGCATCCTGCGGATGTCGGGATGCACGATGATGGGATCCGCTGGAAGTTCAGGCGCGCGCGCACCCGAAGCCGCACGCATCTGCACGCGGTCGCGTGCGTAGCGATCGGAGTTCTGCAGTGCCCGCTCGCTCAGGCCGAGCCCCTGCAGGCCGACCGCGAGCCGCGCGGTATTCATCATGGTGAACATCGCCTGCAATCCGCGATTGGGTTCCGCAATGAGATACCCGACGGCGCCGTCGAAATTCATGACGCAGGTGGCGGAACCGCGAATGCCCATCTTGTGCTCGAGCGCGCCGCAACTGACCGCATTGCGCTCGCCCACCGTGCCGTCGCGCGCGACCTTGAACTTCGGCACGATGAACAGCGAGATGCCCTTGACCCCGGCGGGCGCATCCGGAAGCCGCGCCAGGACGAGGTGCACGATGTTCGAAGTAAAATCGTGCTCGCCCGCGGTGATGAAGATCTTGGTGCCGTGGATGCGGTACATGCCGTCGCCCGCGGGCTCCGCCCGCGTTTTCAGCAGCCCGAGGTCGCTGCCCGCGTGCGGTTCGGTCAGGCACATGGTGCCGGTCCAGGTGCCATCCACGATCGGTCGCAGGAACACCTCCCGCTGCCAATCCTCGCCGTGGTGCTTCAGCGCATCGGTTGCGCCGTGCGAAAGCAGCGGGTAGGTACCCCAGGCCAGGTTTGCGGAATCGATCATTTCCTTGACCGCCGCCCCCAGCGCTTCGGGCAGGTGCTGGCCACCCCAGGCTTCCGGAGCGGTGAGTCCGCTCCAGCCGTCGCCCGCGAACTGTGCATACGCCTCGCGGAACCCGCTTGGTGTGCGGACGCTGGCGTCCCGCTTGTCGAGCGTGCAACCTTGCGTGTCACCGACCGTGTTCAGCGGTGCCAGCACTGCCGAGGCGAATCGCGCCGCCTCATCGAGCACCGCGTCGGCGAGCTCGCGCGTCGGCGTGTTGCCGACCGCACCCGCAAGCTGCGTTTCCATATCGAGTACTTCGTGGAGCACGAAGCGCATTTCCCGCAAGGGCGCGTCATAGCTGTTCATGTGGGTTCCCCGGTCGTGCCTGCGATAGGACTGTGGTCGGTCGCGATCCGTCAGCGATATTCGCCCTCGCGCCCCGGCACCGGCGCAAGTCGGCTCTCGTGCGCGAGCGGGTAGCTGCCGCGAGGCTCTCGCGTGTCAAGCCTGCCTTCCAGCCGATAGGTGATTCCGGCGGTGCGCACCGAACTCGCGGCGAGCGCCTCCCTCGCGGCGGCTGCTGGCGTCAGCCCGAAAGCTACTATCTCCACCGAATCGGCCTCGACGACCTGCGCCTCCTTCCCGCGCAACCTGCCGGCGCGAACCCCTCCGACATACAGATCGAGCTCGATCGACGCGAACTCCGTCCGCACGTTGCTGAAGTTCTGCAGGCGCAGCATGACCTTCCATTCGCCCCGGTCGTCGGCCTTGAGTTGCTGCACGCTGGCGCCGGGCGGGTTGATCAGCTCGCGAAAACCATCGCCGCAGCTGCAAAGCAGGGCGAGCAGCGCCAGCATCGCGCCGGTACGCAGAGCCCCAGACCTTCGGATATCGCGCATGGCCGTGCTCCGGCTCGAAAGCGGATACGTTAGCTGAAGCGCCGGCGCGATGGCATGATCGCGTTCCCTGAATCCAGCCGGCGCGCGACTCCGGCCTCCAGACAAAGCAGCCGAATGATTTCCATCACCTTGCCCGACGGCAGCCAGCGTCAGTTCGAACAGCCCGTGACCGTGATGGAACTCGCGCAATCGATCGGGCCCGGGCTCGCCAAGGCGACGATTGCCGGAACGGTCGACGGCCGCCTGGTGGACGCGAGCGACGCCATCGATCGCGATGCGTCGGTGCGCATCATCACCGCCAGGGACGCGGAGGGCGTTGACATCATCCGCCATTCCACCGCGCACCTGGTTGGACACGCGGTCAAGCAGCTTTTTCCTGCAGCCAAGATGGTGATCGGTCCGGTTATCGAGGACGGGTTCTACTACGACATCTGGAACGAGCGTCCCTTCACGCCCGAGGACCTGGCCGCGATCGAGCAGCGCATGCAGGAGCTGATCGCGCAGGACTACGACGTCATCAAGCGCATGACGCCGCGCGCGGAGGCCATCGCGACGTTCAAGGCGCGCGGCGAGGATTACAAGCTGCGGCTGATCGAGGACATGCCTGACGAAAAGGCAATGGGCCTTTATCACCACGAGGAGTACGTGGACATGTGTCGGGGCCCCCACGTGCCCAACACCCGGTTTCTCAAAGTCTTCAAGCTCACCAGAGTGTCCGGCGCCTATTGGCGCGGCGATTCGAAGAACGAGCAACTGCAGCGCATCTACGGCACCGCGTGGGCGGACCGGAAACAGCTCGACGCCTACATCACGCGCATCGAGGAGGCCGACAAGCGCGATCACCGCAAGTTGGGGCGCCAGCTCGGCTTTTTCCATCAACAGGAAGAGGCGCCCGGCATGGTGTTCTGGCATCCGCGCGGGTGGCAGCTCTGGCAGGCGGTCGAGCAGTACATGCGCGGGGTGTACCGCGACTCGGGTTACCTCGAGGTCCGCTGTCCGACGATCCTCGACGTGAGCCTGTGGAAGGCGTCAGGACACTGGGACAACTACAAGGACAACATGTTCTTCACTGAATCCGAGAAGCGGACCTACGCGGTCAAGCCCATGAATTGCCCCGGGCACGTACAGGTCTACAACACGGGGCTGCACAGTTACCGCGACCTGCCCATCCGTTACGGCGAATTTGGCGCCTGCACCCGCAACGAACCCTCGGGTGCCCTGCATGGCCTCATGCGGGTGCGCGCGTTCACCCAGGACGATGGGCATGTCTTCTGCACGCCGCAGCAGGTCGAGTCCGAGGTCACCGCGTTCCATCGCCAGGCAATGGCGGTGTACGACAGGTTCGGCTTCTCCGAGATCGCGCTAAAACTTGCCTTGCGGCCGGATTCGCGCCTCGGCGACGACGCCACCTGGGATCGGGCCGAGGGGGCGCTCCGCGCCGCGCTCGGTGCCTGCGGCGTGGAATGGGAGGAGCTGCCTGGCGAGGGGGCGTTCTACGGCCCCAAGATCGAGTACCACATGCGCGACTCGATCGGCCGCAGCTGGCAGGTGGGCACCATGCAGGTGGATTTCATGATGCCGGAGCGCCTCGGCGCGGAATATGTGGACGAAACCAGCACCCGGCGCCATCCCGTCATGCTGCACAGGGCGATCGTGGGCTCGATGGAGCGATTCATCGGAATCCTCATCGAACACTTCGCGGGCAACCTGCCGGTCTGGCTGGCGCCCGTTCAGGCTGTCGCCATGAACATCACCGACGCGCAGGCCGAATACGTCGCCGCCCAGGTGAAATCGCTGCGGGATCAGGGCTTTCGGGTCGAATCCGATTTGCGCAACGAAAAGATCGGCTATAAGATTCGCGAGCATACGTTGCAGAAAGTGCCGCTGCTGCTGGTTGCCGGTGATCGCGAACGCGACGCCGGAACCCTCGCGGTACGTTCCCGCGCCGGGGAGGATCTGGGCAGTCTGACGCTCGATCGGGTGCGGGAACTACTCAGCGATTGATTGGAAACGTGGCGCCGGGCCGGGGGCTCGGCGCGTTTGGTATCAGGACCCGCTGGAGGGTGCGCGAATCGTTACAGACGACAAGAAGACCAAGAAAAACCTGGAAATCCGTGCGCCTCGCATACGCGTGATCGACGCGGAAGGCGAACAGGCGGGTGTAATGACCCGCGAGGAGGGCCTGAAGCTTGCCCAGGACGCGGCGCTCGACCTGGTGGAGATACAGCCCAACGGAGATCCGCCGGTGTGCCGGATCATGGACTGGGGCAAGTTCCGGTTCGAGCAGCAGAAGAAGGCAAACCTCGCCAAGAAGAAACAGAAGCAGGTCGAGATCAAGGAACTCAAGTTCCGTCCTACGACCGATGATGGCGATTACCAGATCAAGTTGCGCAACCTGCGCCGGTTCATCGGCGAAGGCGACAAAGTGAAGATCACGATCCGCTTCCGCGGTCGCGAACTCGCCCACGCCGAACTCGGCGAGGCGATGGCGAAAAAGCTGGAGGCGGATCTGATCGAGGAGGTGACCATCGAATCGCGGCCGCGCCTCGAAGGGCGGCAGATGGTGATGATGGTCGCGCCCAAGCGCAAGTAATCGATGTCCGAACACAGTCCTTCCTGGACTGGTTCGGACACGGCGAGGCCGGTCTAGGCCCGGACTCGCCTCACGCAAATCAACCGCTTGCGCGATTGATTTGCGGCGGGCCCTCCCTGGCCCGCTGAGTCAGGAGTTACATGCGGTACCAAAAGCCGGTTCGAGCAGGACGGAAAGCGTGGACGAGGAGTCCACCGCTCGCGACGGCAACCAACAAACCAATCAATGGAGCATCAACGTGGCAAAAATCAAGATCAAGACCAACCGGGCCGCTGCCAAGCGGTTCCGCAAGACCGCCAGCGGCAGGTTCAAGTGCGGTCATGCCTTCAAGAGCCACATCCTGACCAAGAAGTCGACCAAGCGTAAGCGCGGTCTGCGCGCCACGAACCATGTTCGTGCCGAGGACGCCGGCCGCGTCCAGCGCATGCTGCCGTACCTCTAAGGTCAGGAGATTAAGTCATGGCACGAGTCAAACACGGCCAGAACCAGCGCCGCCGCCACAAGAAGATCCTGGCCAAGGCCAAGGGCTATTTCAACGCACGCCGCAAGGTGCTGCGCGTCGCCAAGCAGGCCGTCACCAAGGCAGGCCAGTACGCGTACATCGGCCGCAAGCTCAAGAAGCGCGACTACCGGGCGCTGTGGATCGTCCGCATCAACGCGGCCGCCAGGCAGTTCGGCACCACGTACAGCCGCCTGATCGCGGGTCTGAAGCGGGCTGGCATCGACATGGATCGCAAGGCACTCGCCGACATCGCGGTGCACGACATCGCGGCCTTCGGTGCGATCGTCGCCAGGGCCCGGGACTCACAGGCTGCGTAGTCAGTCGGCATTGGCGCGGCCTGGCCGCGCTGGTACGGGGCATCCCTGCGCGACGTCCCACGCAAAGCGCGTGACAGGTCCTGCGTCGAGAGGGGAAGGAGCCGCGGCTCCCTCCCTTCGCCTTACCCGGAACTCCAATGGCTTCTTTGCAGGACCTGACAGACGAAGCGTTGGCGCGAATCGCGCTTTGTGCAGATCTGGCGGCGCTCGAAGCCGTGCGCATCTCCCTGCTCGGCAAGCAGGGAACCGTCACTGCCGAATTGAAGGCGCTCGGCGGTCTCGACCCTGAAGCCAGGCGCGCGCGTGGAGCCGAAGTGAATCGAGCGCGCGACGCCATCGAGTCGTCGATCGGCACGCGCCGCGCCGCGCTGGAGTCCGAAGCTCTCGACGCCCGGCTCGCCGGAGAGAAAGTAGATGTCACCCTGCCCGGTCGCAACGTCGACCTCGGCGCCGCGCACCCGGTGACGCAGACGCTCGCGCGCATCGTCGAAATCTTCGAACGCATGGGCTATCGCAGTGTGGAGGGCCCCGAGATCGAGGATGACTGGCACAACTTCGAAGCTCTCAATTTTCCGCCGCATCATCC